>NZ_JBTTIO010000020.1:0-124769 GCF_058323355.1 Thiogranum sp. | reverse complement strand
CACAAGCTGTGCATCCTGGGTTCGCTGGCGTTTGGTATCCCGTTGCAGTTCGACAAGGTCTATACCGAGGGTATCAGCAAGATTACGCGTGAGGATGTGACGTTTGCCGAGCAGCTGGGCTACCGCATCAAGCACCTTGGTGTCACCCGTCGCACCGCGGCGGGTGTCGAGTTGCGCGTACACCCCACGCTGATCCCCGAGAGGCGTTTGATCGCCAACGTGGACGGGGTGATGAACGCGGTGCTGGTTCATGCCGATGCAGTTGGCCCGACGCTTTATTACGGTGCCGGCGCCGGTGCGGAACCGACGGCTTCCGCCGTGGTCGCCGACCTGGTGG
This sequence comes from Thiogranum sp., assembly GCF_058323355.1. Classification (NCBI taxonomy): domain Bacteria; kingdom Pseudomonadati; phylum Pseudomonadota; class Gammaproteobacteria; order Chromatiales; family Ectothiorhodospiraceae; genus Thiogranum; species Thiogranum sp. The sequence goes on along the minus strand of NZ_JBTTIO010000020.1, from coordinate 124,432 downwards.
ATGTCACCCGCACGCTGACGGCTGATCCGGAAAATCGTGTACCGCACCTGGCCTTTCAGCCGGATGCACTGTCCGACCTGCCAATTTTGCCCATGGATGATGTTGAAACCGCGTATTACCTGCGCCTGTGCGCCGCAGATCGTCCCGGTGTCATGGCGGATGTGGCGCGCATACTCGGTGATGGCGGTATCAGTATCGAGGCGGTCATCCAGAAGGAACCGCCGGAAGGCGAAGAGAAGGTCGCCATCATATTGCTCACCCGCCGTGTGCGTGAGAAGCAGATGAATGCGGCCATTGCGCAGATTGAAGCGCTGGATACGATTGAAGGTGCGGTGACACGGATTCGTGTCGAGCATCTGGGTAGTGAGTAAGCGCCCGGGATATTTCATGTCATGACGAGCAAGGCGAAACAATCTCCCGCAGTCTGGCACTCGCCCGGGCAGATTGCTGCGCTTTGCCCGCAATGACGAATACTGAATTCTTTTTAACAGGTAACCAACATGCCATTCCGTCAACGCTATACCGGTCTGATCGACAAATACCGCGACCGCCTTCCCGTCCACGACGACACCCGCCTTATCAGTCTCGGCGAGGGCAACACACCACTGATTCGCCTCAGCAATATCCCGCGCGAGCTGGGCAAGGATGTGGACATCTATGTCAAGTACGAGGGCCTGAACCCGACCGGTTCGTTCAAGGACCGTGGTATGACCATGGCGGTGACCAAGGCGGTCGAGGAAGGCAGCAAGGCGGTGATCTGTGCTTCGACGGGTAACACCTCGGCTTCTGCCGCGGCTTATGCCGCGCGTGCCGGCATCACGGCATTCGTGTTGATCCCGGAAGGCAAGATTGCGCTGGGTAAACTGGCGCAGGCGATGATTCACGGCGCCGTGGTGTTGCAGATCCGCGGTAACTTCGACGAGGGCATGCAGCTGGTCAAGGAAGTCGGTGAGAATACACCGGTAACGATTGTGAATTCCATCAACCCGTTCCGCCTGCAGGGGCAGAAGACCGCCGCCTTTGAAATTGTCGAGGAACTGGAACGTGCGCCGGACTTTCACTGCCTGCCGGTCGGTAACGCCGGTAATATCACTGCACACTGGATGGGTTACAGCGAATACTTCGAGCACGGCATCGTCAACAACCGGCCGAAGATGGTGGGTTACCAGGCCTCCGGCGCGGCACCGTTCCTGCGCGGCGAAATGGTCGATAACCCGGACACGGTGGCCACCGCCATCCGCATCGGTCATCCGCAGTCCTGGGACAAGGCATGGAAGGTGCGCGAGGAATCCGAAGGCTGGTTTGACGAATGCACCGATACCGAAATACTCGCCGCACAGAAACTGTTGACCGAAAAAGAAGGTATTTTCTGCGAGCCGGCTTCGGCCACCTCGCTGGCCGGTGCCATGCGCGATATCAGCAGCGGCAAGATCCCTGAAGGCAGTTCCATTGTCTGCACCCTGACCGGCCACGGTCTGAAAGACCCGGACACGGCCATCAGCCAGTGCACCGAAGGCGTTCTCACGGTCGACGCCGAGCTCGGTCCGGTGCGCGAAGCCATAGTGAGTAATCTCAGCTGACCCGATCCGTCAGCCTGCTGGTACCGGGCCTGGCCGCTGACTTCAGCGGTTATGCCGAGGCTATTTTCCCCGGTGCGCCGTCACTGTCGCGCTGGCTGAGCCGCAGCCAACGCATGCTGTTTCCCTGCACGGATATTGACAGTGCTGCCTGTGCGCTGTTCGATGTTGCGGCAGACCCGGCACCGGCAGCGCCACTCGGGTATCTGGCCGACTTTGCGGAAGCGCCGTCCGGCATCTGTTTCCGACTCGACCCCGTACACCTGCGTGCCGATAGCCGTGGGCTGGTGTTGTTTGCCGCGGTATCTGCCGGCCTCCTTGAAGAGGAAGGAAAAATGCTGGCGGAGGCTGTCCGTCCCTGGCTCGAAGACGAAGGCTGGGAGCTGCACGTTGCAGCTGCCGACCGCTGGTATGTTTGTCATAGTGACCCCGTTGCGGTTCCGGCAACCTGGTCGCTGTCGAATGTGCTGGGTCAACCGGTCAGCGCCTGTTTGCCGACCGGGGAGGGCGCCGAACGCTGGCTGCGTCGCATTAATGAATGCCAGATGGTGCTGCACGGGCACAAGGTCAATCAGCGGCGCGCCACCCGTGGCCAGCCGCTGATTAACGGGTTGTGGCTGTGGGGCGGGGGGGCAATGCCCGTTGCGGGCCGTGCCGGGTATTCACTGGTTCAGACTGCGCGCAGTGTGTTGTCCGGTCTGGCGAGGCTCCACCGTGTGCCGCAAGCCAGCCCGGTCAATCGGTCTGCATGTCTGCCCGGGAATCATGATCATGTTCTTGTCGATCTCGCTGTCCTCGAAGCGGCGGCCTGTTGCGGCGATATCCAGCACTGGTGCGAACAACTCGAACAGCTTGAGCGTGACTGGTTCACGCCAATGCTGGGCGCGCTGGCGAAAGGAAAGTTGCGGTACCTGGAGCTGATTCCACTCGACGGTTTCCGCTACCCGCTGACACGCCGTGACCTGCTGTCCTTCTGGCGCAGTCGCAGCCATTACCGAATGCGCCTGGGTAAATAGCGTGCCGGTCAGGACAGCCGAAAAAAACATACGGCTTCGCGTTGTGCCGAGGGATTCCGCACAGCCTTCCGCTGTCATGTTGCACCCGTTGCTGAGGCGTATTTACGCGGCGCGCCAGGCCAGTGGTGCCGAGCTTGAGCTGGGGCTGGCAGACCTGCACGCCCCGGACCAGCTGAAAGGTATGGGTGCGGCGACAGCACTGCTTGAGACAGCCCTGCGCCAGCAACAACGCATCCTGGTGGTCGGGGATTTCGATGCCGACGGCGCCACCAGCAGCGCGTTGGTGGTGGCTGCGTTGCGCGAGATGGGGGCATCCCATGTCGATTACCTGGTGCCGGACCGGTTCCGCTTCGGTTACGGGCTCACCCCCGCTATTGTCGAGGTGGCATTGGCCGACAGGCCGGATCTGCTGATCACGGTAGACAATGGTATATCGAGTATCGAAGGGGTGGCGCGTGCCCGGGAAGCGGGCATCCGTGTACTGGTAACGGATCATCACTTGCCGGGGAACGAGCTGCCGGCGGCAGACGCGATCATCAACCCGAGCCAGCCGGGTGACAGCTTTCCGTCCCGCGCGCTTGCCGGTGTTGGTGTGGCCTTCTACCTGATGATGGCATTGAGACGCCACTTGCGCGAGACAGGCTGGTTCGCCCGGCAGTCGTTGAAAGAACCCAATCTCGCGGCATACCTTGACCTGGTTGCGCTGGGTACGGTGGCAGATGTTGTGCCGCTGGATCGTAACAACCGGCTACTGGTCAGGCAGGGGTTGTCACGCATTCGCGCCGGACAGTGTCGGCCCGGTATCCGCGCATTGCTGGAAATCGCGGGCCGCAATCCGTCACGTGTCGTTGCCTCTGATTTCGGTTTTGCCGCAGGCCCGAGGCTGAATGCCGCCGGACGCCTGGACGATATGTCGCTGGGTATCGAGTGTTTGCTGAGTGATTCGCCACAACGCGCAAAACAACTGGCGCAGCAGCTCGATGCGCTTAACCGGGAACGCCGCGAAATCGAGGCGGACATGAAAGCGGATGCGGTACAGTACCTCGATGCCATGCAGCTCGACAGCGATGACCTGCCAGCCGGTTTCTGCCTGTACGATGCGAACTGGCACCAGGGTGTGATCGGGATACTGGCTTCGCGGATCAAGGAACAGTTTCACCGGCCTGTGATCGTATTTGCCGATGCCGGCGCCGGTGAAATCAAGGGTTCCGCACGCTCCATTCCCGGGCTGCACATCCGCGATGTGCTGGATGCGGTTGCAGCACGGCATGCCGGCTTGCTGAATAAATTCGGCGGGCACGCGATGGCAGCAGGCCTGTCGCTGGATGCAGACCGTCTTGACGATTTTCGCCGGGCCTTTGTTGCCGAACTGGAAACACAACTCGATGAAGCGGCGTTGACCGGTGTGCTCGAAACAGACGGCGAACTGCAGCCCGATGACTTCAATCTGGAATTGTCGGAGTTGATTCGTGATTCAGGGCCCTGGGGGCAGGGCTTCCCCGAACCCCTCTTCGATGGCATTTTTCAGGTGTTGTCGGTGCGGATTGTGGGCGAGCGTCATCTCAAACTGTCGTTGCGTCCCCGTGATGGTGGCGCGGGTATCGATGCGATCGCCTTTGGCCAGGTCGAGCGTTATGTTCCCGAAAAGGGGGCGCTTGTGCGCGCCGTTTACCGGCTGGACACGAATGAGTACCGTGGTATGTTGAATTTGCAGCTGGTGGTCGAGTGGCTGGAAGCCGGTACGAAGGAGTCGTCAGAAAGTTCAAATATAACGTTTACTAACAGTAAGTAAAAATATATACTTAATGTGTGCTATAAGATAAATGCCCGACCATCAAGTCTATACCGTCACCCTCAATATCAGCGCGCAGGCGTACCAGCGCATGTACCGTGGCGAGGCCCACAGTATCATTGCGCGGGACACGCAAGGCCGAAGCGTACAGTTCCCGGCCCTGTCGCTGCGCAAGTTCGTGACCGCCGAGGGCGTGCACGGGACCTTTCTGATTCGTGTTGATGATAATCATCGTCTCGTTGATATTCAGCGACGTTAATACCCGGTATGATTCGCGTTTTTGTCTGACAGGCCGCAGTGGCAGCAGGAGTGGTTTTGGAAGTTAATCCCGTCGTCAACCAGATCAAGGATCTTCGCGAGCGTTCAAGGACGCTGAGGGGGTATCTTTGACTACGACAACAAGCGCGAACAGCTGGTAGAAATCCAGCGCGAACTCGAGGAACCCGACGTCTGGAACGACCCGGAGCGTGCACAACAACTCGGGCGTGAACGCGCGCGCCTGGAAGAAGTGGTCGATACACTGGGCTCGCTGGAAAGCGGTCTGCAGGACGCCGAGGATCTGCTGGCCATGGCCGTTGAAGAGAATGACGAGGAAACCCTTGAGGCCGTCATCAGTGACCTGGCCGATATGGAATCCCGTGTCGCGGCACTGGAGTTCCGGCGCATGTTCTCCGGTGAAATGGATGCCAATAACGCCTTCCTCGATATCCAGGCGGGTTCCGGTGGCACCGAGGCGCAGGACTGGGCCAATATGCTGTTGCGTATGTATTTACGCTGGGCCGAGCGCCACGATTTTTCTGCGGAAATTATCGAGCTGTCGCCTGGTGAGGTGGCTGGCATCAAGAGTGCCACAGTGAAGATCAGCGGGCCCTATGCGTTCGGCTGGCTGCGGACGGAAACGGGTGTGCACCGGCTGGTGCGCAAATCGCCGTTTGATTCGGGCAACCGCCGGCATACTTCGTTTGCCGCGGTGTTCGTGTCACCGGAAGTCGACGACGATATCGATATCGAGATCAACCCGGCCGACCTGCGTGTCGACGTGTACCGCGCCAGTGGCGCCGGTGGCCAGCACGTCAACCGGACAGAATCAGCCGTGCGTATTACCCATGAACCCAGCGGTATTGTGGTGCAGTGCCAGAACGACCGTTCGCAACACAAGAACCGCGCCACCGCCATGAAGCAACTCAAGGCGAAGCTGTACGAACTGGAAATCCAGAAACGCAATGCCAGCCAGCAACAGGTCGAGGACAGCAAGTCCGATATCGGCTGGGGCAGCCAGATCCGCTCCTACGTACTCGACCAGTCGCGTATCAAGGACTTGCGCACCAACGTGGAAACCGGCAACACGCAGGCCGTGCTGGACGGCGACCTGGATGTCTTTATCGAGGCCAGTCTCAAGAGCGGCCTGTAACCTTACCCATAAAGCAGAGCATCATGACTGAAGAACAGGACGAACATAAACTCATTGCCCAGCGCCGCCAGAAGCTCAGGCAACTGCGCGAGCAGGGTATTGCTTTTCCCAATGATTTCCGCCGTGATGCACTGGCCGCCGAACTGCACGCGCAGTACGATGCTATGGATGAAGCCGAACTCGAAGCCAACCCGGTACGCGTCAAGGTAGCGGGTCGCATGATGGGCAAGCGGGTGATGGGCAAGGCCAGCTTTGCACACATACAGGATATGTCGGGGCGCATTCAATTGTTCGTGCAGCGCGACAATCTGCCCGAAGGGCGCTACCAGGCCTTCAAGGGCTGGGATATCGGCGACATCATTTCGGCCGAGGGTGTATTGTTCAGGACGCGCACCGGTGAGCTGTCCGTCAAGGTCGATGCATTACGTATCCTGACCAAGTCATTGCGCCCGTTGCCGGAAAAATTTCATGGCCTGACCGACCAGGAAATCCGCTATCGTCAGCGTTACCTCGATCTGATCATGAACGAGGACTCACGCAATACCTTTATTATCCGTTCGCGCATTGTGCAGTTTATCCGCGAGTTCCTGAACCATCGGGGTTTCCTGGAAGTTGAAACACCCATGATGCAGGTGATTCCCGGTGGTGCTACCGCACGACCTTTTACCACACACCACAACGCACTGGATATGCAGTTGTACCTGCGTATCGCACCGGAGTTGTACCTGAAGCGCCTGGTGGTCGGTGGTTTCGAGAAGGTTTACGAGATTAACCGTAATTTCCGCAACGAAGGGCTTTCAACACGGCATAACCCGGAATTCACCATGCTCGAATTCTATGAGGCCTATGCGGATTATCACGACCTGATGAATATCACCGAGGAAATGCTGCGCAACATGGCGCAACATATCCTTGCTAATACGGTGCTGGAATACCAGGGCGAGAGTTACGACTTTGGCCGACCCTTCACACGTATGACGGTCAGGGATTCCATTCTGCATTTCAACCCCGACCTTGAAGCGGCACAAATCGATGACCTGGAAGCCGCGCGCAAGGTGGCCGGGGCACTGGAGATCCCGATCAAGGACAGTTATGGCCTGGGTAAGGTGCAGATCGAGATTTTCGAGAAAACCGTGGAACACCGGTTGAAAGACCCGACTTTTATCACCGCCTACCCGACCGAGGTATCACCACTGGCACGGCGTAATGATGACGATCCGTTTGTCACAGACCGCTTTGAATTTTTTGTCGGCGGGCGTGAAATCGCCAATGGATTTTCGGAGTTGAATGACCCGGAAGACCAGGCCGAACGTTTCAGAAAGCAGGTCGAGGAAAAGGAAGCCGGTGACGATGAGGCCATGCACTATGACGAAGACTACGTCTGCGCGCTGGAACACGGTATGCCGCCAACGGCGGGCGAGGGTATCGGTATTGACCGCCTGGTGATGCTGTTTACGGATTCACCGTCGATACGCGACGTGCTGTTGTTCCCGCACATGCGTCCCTGACGGCAGGGTTAGTCTCCGTCAGTCGACGGTAGCGTGACGGGACGCGCCATCCACGGGCTGGATGTCATATACCGGAACAGGTTGTCCGGGCTGAGCGGTCTGCTGATCAGGAAGCCCTGCGCCATGTCGCATTTCAGTTCGCGCAGCCGCTGCAGTGTCGGCTCGTCTTCAACGCCTTCGGCTACCGTAATCAGGCCCAGGTTGTGCGCCAGTTCGATGGTGGAGCGGACGATCATGGCATCGTCTTCGTCCCTTATCATGTCCTTTACGAAAGATCGATCGATCTTTAGCTGGCTGACCGGCAGGCGCTTTAGATAACTCAACGATGAATAGCCTGTGCCGAAATCGTCTACAGAAAGTTTCAGTCCCATTTCATCCAGGCGTTCGAGTATGCCAAGGCTGTGTTCCGGATCGTGCATGATGGCGCTTTCGGTGATTTCCAGTATCAGCTGGTTCCGGTCAAAGTCATAGCGCCTGATGATTTCGTCGATCTGCTCGGGTAACTTGTCATCGCGCAGGTTATGCATGGACAGGTTGACGGCAACCGTGAATTCCATACCCTGTTGCCGGCACTGTGTGCAGTAGTCGACAGCCTTTTCCAGGATCTGCAGGGTAAAGGGTTTGATCAGGCCGGTTTGTTCCAGAATCGGGATAAATTCATAGGGCGGGACATCGCCTCGTTCCGGGTGGTGCCAGCGTGCCAGTGCTTCCACGCCCACGATGGCGCCACTGCGCAAATCCAGTTTTGGCTGGAAGGCGGCGCCTATGTGGCCCTGTCGGATAGCTTCCCGCAGGTCGCGCAACAGGGAAAGGTGGTCCGGGTTGTAGGTGTCATGCTCGGGCTGATAGACAGTAAATTCATTGCGTGCACGCTTGGCGACGTACATGGCAATATCTGCGCTACGCAGCAGACTGGAAGGATCCGGGCCATGTTCCGGGTAGATGGCAATCCCGATGCTGGCCGCGACCGAAAAACTGTTCTGGTCGATATCAACCGGGCGGCGCAGCGCATCCTGTAATTTGCCGGCTACGATCATGGCATCTTCCTGACCGGCGCGGGGCAGGACTACGGCAAATTCATCGCCCCCGAGCCGGCCCAGTGTATCCGGTTCGCGCAGGCTGCTCTGAAAGCGTTCGCCAACCCGCATCAGCAGCTTGTCGCCGACAAGGTGTCCGAGGGTGTCGTTGACTTCCTTGAAGTGGTCCAGGTCGAGCATCAGCAGTGCCATGGGTTCCTGGTTGCGGCGCGCCGTCAGAATGGCCTGGTGCACGCGATCGATAACCAGTGACCGGTTGGGCAGTCCGGTGAGCGGGTCATGCAGCGCCAGGTGTTCCAGTTCTTCGTTGGTTCTTTGCAGTTGCTGGTTACTCTGCTCAAGTTGCCTGCGGAAGGTTTCCGTACGTTCGGTGGCGATCTGTAATTCCTCGACGTACATGGCGTTTTCGACCGCGAACCCGACCTGTCGCGAGAACATGGCGAGCAGTTCGAGATCGTGCTCGGTAAAGTCACTGTCATCCTGCTTGTCAATGGCGGCGATGCCTCCAAGAAAGCGGCGTTTCCCGACCAGTGGCACAAGGATGATGTTACCGGCCTGTTTCTCCCAGTAGTTGCGTTCATTTTCCTCTAGGCTGTCCAGTGTTCCACGCCACCAGGGTTTGTGGTGGCGCAGCACCCAGCCACATAAGCCGACTTCAATGGGGAGTTCGGCGCCAGTAAGCTCATCGGCATTCAGGCCGGCTGCTGCCCGGTAGGTGTAATGGGTCTGATCCGGTGAAAGCAGGGGGATCATGATGGTTTTTGCGTCGAGCAGGTTTCGTGCCCGTTCGGCAATACGTGTGAATGCCGCATCCAGGCCTTCCTCGCTGGCCACGATTTCCGCAATTTCGTTCAGTAACGCAAGCTCGGCCTCCTTCTGTTGAAGCAGGTCCTCGAGTTCCCGGATTCGGTTCCGGGTATTGCCGTCCGACGCTGGACGCATAATCTCTCCACACTACAAGGCCGGTATGACCTCAGGATTATGTTCAGGATCGGCCGATTCCACGGAGGCTTAATGGTTGATTTACAGAAAAAAATTATAAATAGCGTGTATCGGGGGTGTGGCGCTTGCCGGCAGTTCCCGGTGTAAAGCCCGGAACAAGACGCGGCGCATCAGAAAGCTTGTCCTGTGCCTGAAATATATGCACTAACATCATGTAATTACACAAAAAGATCCTGGATTTCCTCGAGTTCCTCGACACGATCCGTCAGTTCGATCTCTTCCACGTCATCGTCCATCCCCAGTTGCTGGAATGCGGCCACCTGGGTCCAGTCGATATTGCCCAGCCTGTGCTCCGTGCCCATGTGACTCTGCAGATTGGCAACTTGCACGACATCCACCAGGTCAGCTCCGCCGTCGTGACTTCGTGACAGATCCTCATGTTGCCCGGCAACTGCCACAAGTGCCTCAGGGAATTTCCAGTGCCTGAGAATGGCGCCACCGACCCGGGTATGCAAACTGGATATGAGGTGGTCAAGCAGTCCCGGCGTTTCCAGTAACTCGGAACGTTCCTCGGCACGGTACAGGATCGGCAGGGTGCCGATATCGTGCAGCAGGCCGGCGAGCATGGCCTGGTCGGGAGAAATCCCGGCGCACTGGCCTGCCAGTACGCGCGCGATGGCCGCCACCTGTACGCTGTGTTCCCAAACAGCGCGCAGGTGCGTGTCGACCGCGTCATGGGTGGCCTGGAACATCTGCTTCATGACCTGGCTGGTCACCAGGTTGCGCACCAGCTTGTTGCCAAGGCGTGCGACGACCATATCGAGACGGTCGATTTCATTGCGCCCCCGGTAGAGCGGGGAGTTTGCAACATGTATCAGGCGTGCCGACAGGGCGGCATCCTGGGCAATAATCTCTGCGATCTGGTGGGCATTGGCCTGTTCGTCATCCACAACATCCCGCACCCTCAGGGCAACCTCGGGCAGGGTGGGGAGCTGCAGTTGCCCGCTTTCCAGGTCGTCGATCAGCTCTTTAACAAAAACGTTTTCCGGTTCCATGAAGGTTCCTTTCCGGTTATGCGGACCATCCTTGTGTGTAGCGACGCCAGGCGCGGATTATTGAAGTCAGGTATATACCCTACTCCTCGGCGGGGAAGGGGTAGGGGAGGGGCTCGATCTCGAGTGCCGGCCCGTCACTGGCGCCGAGGTGCAGGTTGGGGCTGTCGGATTCTGCGTTGGCGATCTGCAGCACCACGAGTACCACGAAGCCGCCATCCGGGTGTGGCGCGGCCGATACCAGTTTCCCGACGCTCTGGGCGCCTTCGGTGTCGGGCAATATTTCGTCGCCGGGTCGGGGGCTCTCCTTGCTGTCGATGCGCGCCCGGTACATGCGCCGTTTCAGCTTGCCAAGGTACTGCATGCGCGCCACGATTTCCTGGCCTGGATAGCATCCCTTGCGGAAACTGACGCCATCGACCAGCTGCAGGTTGACCATTTGCGGGACAAAGGCTTCACGGGTTTGCGGGTAAATCATCGGTATACCGGCCTCGATGTCCAGTAATTGCCAGGCATCGGCGCCAACCGGGGCATTGTGGACGTTAAGCGCATCCCATAGCACGGTGGCTTGCTCGATGCTGGTAAAGACTTCATAACCGGGACGAATACCGGGTACACGTATCACCAGGCCATCTTCGCTATGGACAACATCATGGACTTTCCCGGGTAGCGCACCGAAGGCCTTTTCCAGGTCGGCAGCGGCGGTTTCACCGGATACACCGAGGTGAACGAAGGTATCGCTGGTTTCCTCCAGGGTGACTTTCGATCGCAACACGAACATGCGCAGTTTGCTGATCAGGGAATCCAGCATTTCCGTCGGCAGACTCAGGTAATAGCTGTCTCCACGCCGGAAAACCCGGAAGGTGGCCAGCAGCCGCCCTTTTGCATTGCAGTAACCGCTGTACTGGCTGTGCTGTTCATCGACCTCGCGAAGATCATTGGTGAACTGGCCGAGCAGGAATTCCGCGGCGTCTTCGCCGTGAACTGAAACCAGTCCGTAGTGCGAGAGGTCGGCAAAGATATTGCCGGTCAGTGCAACGCTCAGCTCGCGGCGCAGGTTTCCGTAGTGGGCCACACCATAATCGTCGAATTCGGCGCCGGCTTTTTCGAGAAAGTTTTTCCAGTCAGGGATCATGGCTCTTGGGTATCCAGAAAGTGTGCGGTGAATGGTAGTCAATCTGTCCCGTGATGTCAGCCACACAAAAACTGGCGATTCATTCGGTCAGGTGGTATAAAACTCGAAAGACAGGGTTAGTCGATTTCATGGCAAAACAAAAAGCAGCGCCCAGGTTTCTCAATCTACTGGCCATCAAGCTGCCACCGGGTGGCATCGCCTCTATCGGGCACCGGATTTCCGGTGTGCTCATGTTTCTTTCCATCCCCTTCCTTGCCTGGCTGTTCGGGCTGTCACTGGGCAGCGAGGAAGGCTTCCGTCAGGCTGTGAGCTGGCTGCACACCCCTCCGCTGCGATTACTGGCGCTGCTGCTGGTCTGGTCGTTGAGCCATCATCTGCTGGCAGGCATTCGCCATCTGCTGCTGGATGCCGATATCGGCGTTGACAGGGGGCCGGCGCGGGCAACTGCCCGGGTGGTGAATTTTGGCGCACTGTTGCTGGTCGCCATCTACCTGGTCAGCCAGCTGTGAGTCGTGCCGCTCAAGGTCTTCGCGCCTGGCTGTTGCAGCGTTTCACGGCGGTCTATCTCGCGGTTTATTTTCTCACGGTGCTGGTTATATTCCTGCTCCACGGCGACTGGGATTACACCGCGTGGCGCGCCTGGATGAGTCAGCCAGTGATGAGCGTGGCAACGGTACTGTTTATTCTCGCCGTGCTGCTGCATGTCTGGGTTGGCGTTCGCGATGTACTGATTGATTATATTCACGCGGTCTGGTTGCGCCTGGTGTTCATGGCGGGGACCGCACTGCTGTTACTTGGCAGCCTGTTATGGATATTACGCGCCCTGAACCTTGCAGCACTGGCATCCACGGGATAAATGATGAGTTCCATACCCAAACGCAGTTTTGATACGCTGATCATTGGCGCCGGTGGTGGCGGGCTGCGGGCTGCGCTGCAGCTTTCCCAGGCCGATGCGCGTGTCGCGGTGGTGTCCAAGGTGTTTCCCACGCGCTCACATACCGTAGCGGCGCAGGGTGGTGTCAATGCCGCGCTGGCCAACGTGGTGCCGGACAACTGGCACTGGCACATGTTCGATACCGTCAAGGGCAGTGATTATCTCGGCGACCAGGATGCCATTGAATATATGTGTCGTGCCGCGCCGCGGGTGGTTTACGAACTGGAGCATTTCGGTGTGCCGTTCTCGCGGCTGGATACCGGGCGTATTTACCAGCGGGCCTTTGGTGGCCAGAGCCGTAATTTCGGTGGTGAACAGGCGGCGCGTACCTGCGCGGCGGCAGACCGCACCGGGCATGCCATTCTGCATTCGCTGTATCAGCAGAATATTCGTGCCAAAACCCATTTCTTCGACGAATATTTTGCCATTGACCTCATCAAGGACCAGGACGGTTATTTTCTTGGTGCGCTGGCCATTGAGATCGCGACCGGTGAGCCGATCCTGATCGAGGCCAAGACCACGTTGCTGGCGACCGGCGGTGCCGGGCAGTTGTTTCGTACCAATACCAATGCGCTGGTCAATACCGGTGACGGTATGGCCATGGCGCTGCGCGCCGGCATCCCGCTGCAGGACATGGAGTTTTTCCAGTTCCACCCGACCGGCATCGCCGGCAAGGGTATGTTGATTACCGAAGGCGTGCGTGGCGAAGGCGGTTACCTGCTGAATGCCGATGGCGAGCGTTTCATGGAACGTTATGCGCCCAATGCCAGGGATCTTGCCAGTCGCGACGTGGTCAGTCGCGCCATCGCCACCGAAGTGCGTGAAGGGCGTGGTGTGGGACCGAACAAGGACCATGTACTGCTCAAACTGGATCATCTCGGTGCAGATATTGTTAAAAAACGCCTGCCGGGCATCCGCGATACGGTCATGACCTTCCTGCACATCGACCCGGCGGAAACCCCGATCCCCGTATTTCCAACGGCGCACTACACCATGGGCGGCATCCCGACCGACCGCTACGGCCAGGTGGTGGTGCCGGTGCAGCAGGGCGCCGAAGAGCCGGTGCCGGGGCTTTACTCGGTCGGCGAATGCGCCTGTGTGTCGGTACACGGCGCCAACCGTCTGGGTGGCAACTCGCTACTGGATATCCTGGTGTTCGGACGCGCTGCCGCCAACCACATCATCGGGCACCTGTCAGAACAACGCTATCACCGGCCGATTCCGGAAGGTGCCGGTGATGCCGCCATGGAACGTCTGACGCGCTGGAACCGGCAGGGCAGGGGAGAATCGGTGCCCGCCTTGCGCCGGGAGCTGGCTAAAATCATGGAAGACCACTGCAGTGTGTTCCGTAACGAAGAAGTTCTGCAACAGGGTCGGGACAAGGTGCTGGAGATTCGTGAACGCCTCCGTGACGCCTGTATCGATGATCATAGCCAGGTGTTCAATACCGCACGTATCGAGGCCATGGAACTGGAGAACCTGGTGGAGATCGGTGTGGCGACGGTGGTCTCGGCGCTGGCGCGTACCGAAAGCCGCGGCGCCCATTCACGCATCGACTACCCTGAACGTGACGATGCGCGCTGGATGCGCCACAGTCTGTTTTCACTCGACGGCGACAAAATGGACTACAAACCGGTACGTATGAAGCCGTTAACCGTAGACAGCTTCCCGCCAAAGAAACGGACCTACTGATATGAAATTTTCCATATACCGTTACGATCCCGACCAGGACGCCAGGCCCTATATGCAGGACTACGAACTGGCGGAGGACAGGATCGAGCCTGGTATGATGCTGCTGGATGCCCTGTTGTTGCTGAAAGAACAGGATCAGAGTCTGAGCTTTCGGCGTTCCTGCCAGGAAGGTGTGTGTGGTTCCGATGGTATGAATATTAATGGCCGTAACGGGCTGGCCTGTATTACGACGCTGGCAACACTCAAACAGCCGGTGGAAGTTCGTCCACTGCCGGGGCTGCCGGTGGTACGTGACCTGATTGTGGATCTGTCACAGTTTTACAAGCAGTACCGCACCGTAAAGCCTTACCTCACGAATGACGACCCTACGCCGGAAGTAGAGCGGCTGCAAAGCCCGGAGGAGCGCGAGAGGCTCGACGGTTTATACGAGTGCATCCTGTGCGCCTGTTGTTCCACATCCTGTCCCTCGTTCTGGTGGAACCCGGACAAGTTCCTTGGCCCGGCGGCCCTGTTGCAGTCGTGGCGTTTCCTGGCGGATTCGCGCGACCAGGCTACCGAGGAACGCCTGAATGACCTGGAAGGTCCGTTCCGCCTGTTCCGCTGTCACACCATCATGAACTGTGTCGAGGTGTGTCCCAAGAACCTGAACCCGACGCGTGCCATTGGCCACATCAAGGCGCTGATGGTCAAGCGCTCGCTGTGAGTGAGCTGGCGCGACTGCGCTGGAAGTGCCGGCGCGGCATGCTGGAACTCGACCTGCTGTTGCGGGATTTTCTCGATCACGGCTACGCGCAACTGGACGCCGATGCCACGCAACGTTTTGATGCATTGCTCGATTACCCCGATGCCGTCCTGCTGGAATGGATGATGGGGCGTATACAACCCACCGACAAGGATGTCGCCCGACTTGTGCAACAGATTCGATCGTCCGCTTCGCCTTGATCTTGGCGATTCGCCACGGCTGCTGAAAGTGTTGACCGCGCTGCACCTGGCAGCTGTTACAGCCTGGCTGATGCTCCCGCTGTCGCTGCTTTTTCAGGCGCTGGTTATTGCTGTTCTGCTGGGCCAGTTCCGGCGCCTGCAACGTCTTCATGTGCGGCCCCGGGCACGTCATGCCGTACAGGCCCTGTACTGGGAGAAAGACAGCGGCTGGAAAGTGCGTACCGCGAGTGGCTGGTGCAGGGCTGCACTGTGTCAGCCCTGCTATGTGACGGTACACCTTGCTGCCGTACGCTTTCGCGTTGGACGGTTTCGCCGGGTGACGGCAATTGTGCTGGCAGACCGGGCTGAAGCCGATGATTTTCGCCGGCTTCGGGTACGCCTGCTACAGTGTACACGTGGCCGCTATTAACCGGATGCTGACGGTGTGGACATCGGCTGTACTTGCATGGCGGCACTCTGGGTGCAGCCTGCCCGAACCATCACCCGGGGCACCGGGTACTCGTCCAGGTATTCCTCCGGCAGGGAAAGCAGTTGCTGTTTGAATGCATCCGGGGCAAACAGCATGGGAATAATGTTGTTGTAGTAAGCCGCCTTGCCGGTCATGGCGAGCGCATCGCCATCGCGCCGTAGATAACCCAGTTTCAGCAGCGCCGCGATCAGGTCACCGAACACATAGTCCAGGTCGACACCATACTTTTGCCGGACGATGCCGAAGTTGACCTCGGTAAAACGCAGGCGGCTGGAAACCTCACGGATCAGTTCCATTTCTGCTGTCAGTGGGTCCACGGTTGCGATTGGCAGTCTGGCGTCATCGAGCAGCTGGTAGTAAGGCTTGAGTGCCCCGACATTCTGGTAGGGCATGCGCGGTGCATAGCCCTGTGCGGATACCCCAAGGGCGACCAGTGGAAGATTGTCCCAGCGCCTTGTCTGGTGCCGGTAGCTGCCACGGCCCGGTTGTACGAAGACATTTTGCAGCACCGGCGCATAGCCCAGCCTGTCGAGCAGACCGCGGGCGCGTGAGAAGGTATCGATCTTGTACTCGTACTGTTCATCGCGCGGGGGTCCCAGCAGGGATTTCCCCTTGCGAATACGCTGGCTGTCCAGGGCGTAGATGGACAGGCTGGGAATGCCCAGTTCATGAAAGCGCTGCAGGGTGCGGGTCAGTGCGTCATCGGGTTCATTCTCGAAGCCGTACATGGTGTCGACATTGATGTTGCCGATAATATCCAGCGCCAGTTCGAGTTCGTGCTCTGCCTCGCTTACCTTGTAGTGTCGGTTCATCGTTGCCAGCAGGGCTTCGTCGAGTGTCTGTATGCCGTAGCTGAGGCGGTTTACGCCGAGTTGTTTCAGGGTTTCCAGTTTCGATGGGGACAAGGTGCCGGGCGCGGCTTCAATGCTGATTTCGGCATCTTCCAGCAGGTGGAAGCGTTCGCGCAGCGCCTGGATCAGGGTGACCAGCTGTGATTCGTCAAGGTAAGTCGGTGTACCCCCGCCAATATAGATGGATTCACACCATTCTCCCTGTAACACGGGCGCATAGAGATCCATTTCCCGGATCAGGTACGCGAGGTACTGTGTGGACTGTTCGATACCGCGTCCCGGCAGAACGGTGTAGTAGCAGAAACTGCACAGGGTTTTGCAAAACGGCACATGCAGGTACAGGCTGTAGCGACCGGGTTCGACGGAAGGGCTTGAAAACAGCGCTTCGGCTGATGCCGGCGGCGTGTGGGTGCTCAGCAACGGCGGCGGGAAGGTCCAGTCGAAACAGGGGAAAAAGTCATTCTGTATCTGGAGTACGGATTGCAGGTGTTCGGGCAGACTGCCTGCATCCAGCGCACGGAGACGGTTGTTCGATGATTCACCCAGTGAAGGGGGTTTTAACAGGCGCGAACGTTTATTGAAACTGCCGCTGTACTGCTTCATGCATCCTCCTGTCCGGAGCAGAATGTCCGGATTGATCAAGAATGGCCAGTCGGGTGGAAACAGCTTGTTTGATATCCTGCATCGGTGTGTTGTCGCTGACTTCCCTGCCATTAAAATAGGTTACAGTGCGCATACTGAACCATCATTCACGCCAGTTCAATATCAGGGGTACAATGTCTGTGGGGCTCCCGTTGAACCGGGATTCCTTACGTCTTGAACCGGGGTCCCTTACGTCATACCGGCGCAGGCCGGTATCCAGCTTGCTGAAACCACTGGAAGGCTAAAAAATGAATCCCGCCAGGCAGCCCTGTAGCACGTGACAAGATATCTGTTGATGCTGGGTCTTGCGTTCTGGCTGGCAGGCTGCGATGTGCAACCTGACAGCGGGGCAATTCGTTTTGCACTGGCGACAGTACCTTCCGGCCTGGACCCCCGTTATGCCACGGATGCAACATCCGAACGTATCAACCGTTTGCTCTATGCGCGGCTGGTCGACTTTGATGAACAGTATCGCCCGGTGCCTTCACTGGCGCGCTGGGAGCGTCCCGGCCCCGCGCATTACCGTTTCTTTCTGCAGAATCAGGGGCGGGAATTTCATGACGGTACGCGACTGGAAGCGAAAGACGTCGCCGCCACCTATCGGTCCGTGCTGGACCCCGCCACGGCTTCGCCGCATTACGGCACACTGAAACTGATCCGGCGCATCGAGGTGGTCGATGCCGATACCGTGGATTTTTTTCTTGATCGGCCTGCGCCGCTGTTTCCCGCCTGGATGACAGTGGGGATCGTGCCGAAGGCTGTCATAGATGCCGGGCAGCCGCTGCACCACACGCCGCTCGGCAGTGGGCCATTTCGTTTTGTCGCCTGGCCGCAGGCCGGCCGGCTTGAGCTGGAGCGGGTGTCTGACGGACAACGGCTGGTATTTGAACAGGTGCGCGATCCAACCATGCGTGTCTTGAAGTTACTGCGTGGAGAGGTTGATCTGCTGCAGAACGATCTGCCGCCCGAACTGCTGGACTGGCTGGATGATCATCGGGCGATACAGGTAGCACGTCGCCCGGGCAGTAATTTTTCCTACCTGGGTTTCCAGATGCAGGATGCCGCTACCGGGAAGCTGGCGGTAAGGCGTGCTGTTGCACTGGCCATCGACCGTGACGCTATTATCCGCTATGTGTTCCGGGGCGCGGCGCGCAAGGCCTCGGCTTTGCTTCCACCGGAGCATTGGGCGGGTGCTGAACTGCCATTGATCGAGCGTGACCTGCCGCGTGCCCGTCAGCTGTTGCGCGAAGCAGGCTATGGTGAAGAAAATCCGCTGCGCCTCGTGTACAAGACCTCAAGTGATCCATTCCGCATCCGCCTGGCAACCATTCTGCAACAACAACTGGCGGAAGCCGGTATCCAGGTGGCGGTCAGCAGTTATGACTGGGGAACCTTGTTTGGTGATATCAAGGCGGGAAGGTTTCAGCTTTACAGTCTTGCCTGGGTGGGTATCAAGTCGCCGGATATCTTTCGCTATGCCTTTCACAGCGTTTCCTTGCCCCCGGCCGGGGCCAACCGCGGCCGGTTTTCCGACAAACAGGTCGATCAGTTGATTGATGCCGCCATGCAACAGGTGGATATGTCGCGGCAGGCGGATCTGTACCGGCGATTGCAACGGCGCCTGCTGGAGCAGCTGCCTTATGTGCCGCTGTGGTTTGAAAGCCAGTATTACGCGGCGCGTAATGACATTACGGGTTACCGCCTGGCGGCGGACGGTAACTTCGATGCCCTCGTGCAGGTGACAAGGCAGCCCTGGCGCAGCGCTCTCGATTCGTCATGCCGGCGAAGGCCGGCATCCAGTATACTGGGCCGGAATTAAAGGGTGCGCGGGAAACCAGCTGCTATGTCGAACAAAACACGGTTACCGGCCTCGCGGATAGAAATCAGTCTTGCAGACCAGCGCCTTGAGCTGATCCACCAGCATGAATGTGTCCGCAGCTGGCCTGTTTCGACCGCGCGGAATGGAGCCGGTGAACAATCGGGCAGTGAGCAGACGCCGCGTGGCTGGCATCGCATCCGTGCCATGATCGGTGCCGGCTGCCCGCCAGGGACGGTTTTTGTCGGCCGGCGTCCAACCGGTGAGGTGTGGTCCGCCGAACTGGCACGGTTGAACCCGGAGCGGGACTGGATACTCAGCCGTATTCTCTGGCTGTGTGGAAGCGAGCCGGGCCTGAACCGGCTCGGCGACGTTGATACCCAGCGCCGGTTTATCTATATCCATGGCTGCCCCGATACGGAGCCGGTTGGCGTACCGGCCTCGCATGGCTGTGTGCGCATGCATAATGCCGATGTTATCGCCTTGTTCGCGTCAGTCACGCCCGGCTTCCCGGTGCTCATAAAAGAGCACGACACGGGTTGCCGGAAAGACTGATCCCGCCCGGTTCGTATGGTATGATTTCGTCATAAAAACCGACGTTGGGGGGCAGGCCAGGGCGCCTGGACCGGTTGTATGACGCGATTCATTTCCATTACCAGTGGCAAGGGCGGTGTTGGTAAAACGAGCATTGCCGTCAACCTCGCCATGCAGCTGGCGCAGCGCGGCAAACGCGTGTGCCTGCTTGATGCGGACTGGGGCCTGGCCAACGTCAATGTCATGTTGCGCCTGCAACCGCTGCATACCCTCGAAGACATGATTGTTTCGGGTCTGTCGCTCGATGAGGTGCTATTGCGCGATGTTCAGGGGGTGGACATCATCCCTGGCAGTTCCGGCTCCGAACGTATGACAGCGTTGACGCCTGTGCAGATCGACCGCATGGCGGATGCCATGCAGGATTTACAGCGCTACGATTTTGTGCTGATTGACTCGTCCTCGGGCATTGCGCGTAACGTGCTGGCGCTGTCCCTGGCCAGTCCTGAAGTGCTGATCGTCATCACGCCGGAACCCACGTCCATGACTGACGCCTATGCGATGCTGAAACTGCTATACGCAGAACAGTATCAGGGGCAGATACAGGTCATTGTCAATCACTCGAGAAATCATTCGGTTGGAAGACATACTTACGACAAGTTCAGAGAAGTTGTCGACTTCTACCTGAAGCTCAAATTACCTTTGCTGGGGCTGGTCCAGGAAGACGCACGCATGCAGACGGCCGTGCTCCGGCAGCAGGCCGTGAGTATTGACAGCCCGGAATCGGCGGCGGCCCGTGACATCGGTTCGCTGGCCAGCCAGTTGCTGCTCGAATCCGGCGCCATGAAAAGTATTGATGCGGAAACCTTCTGGCAGCGTTACCGTGCAGCGGCCGGTGTCGGGCAACAGACACCGGCAGGGGAATACAAAACGGCGGGACAACCGGAAACGCGTGATGGGCCTGTTGTCGAGGAGCCGGAACGGGCAGAGCTGGAACAACAGATCGAATCACTGACGGCCCGGGTTGATGCGCTGATCAACGAAGTCACACATCTCCGGCAGGCCGCTGACACGGTGCCTGACGGTAACTCGGTGGTGCCGCTGGATCGTGGCCGGCGGCGGTTAGGTTCCTGTTGTCCCGAGCGCTGGGTTGCTGAACTCGCTTCCGGCTATGAAATTGTTACAACAGCTGAAGGCAGTTTTCCGGTCTATGAACTGGAACAGGCCGATGGCAAGACCATCCGCTTTGCCTGCCACGGTCTCGATGACGTCTACCAGAACCCGGGATCGCAGTCCTCTTCATCCTGATGCCGGCGTACCTGGCTTACCGTTTGGTGAACGCCTTATGGGTGCTGTTCGGTGTTACCACGCTGGTCTTCTTTCTCATTCACTGGGTGCCGGGCGATCCGGTTGCCGTCATGCTCGGGGAGTCGGCATCGGCCGCCGATAGCGAGGCACTGCGACATGCATTGGGTCTGAACCGGCCGCTGCCCGAGCAGTGGCTGGGTTTTCTGGGCGGCGTCCTGTCACTGGAACTGGGCCATTCGCTGTACTACCAGGAGCCGGTGTTCAGACTGCTGATGGACCGGTTTGGTGCAACACTGGAACTTTCGGCACTGGCGTTTCTGGTGGCGCTGCTGGTTGCCTTGCCGCTCGGTCTGCTGGCAGCGGCACGCAAGGGCAGTGTCTGGGACAGTAGCGCCATGGGTTTTTCCCTGTTGGGTGTTTCCATTCCCAACTTCTGGCTTGGGCCATTGCTGGTGATGGTTTTCTCGCTGGGCCTTGGCTGGTTTCCGGTGAGTGGGCGGGAGGGACCGCTTTCGGTTGTGCTGCCTGCCATTACGCTCGGTACCGGCCTGGCAGCCGTGTTGTCGCGCATGATACGCAGCAGTCTGCTGGAAGTGCTGGGCGATGACTATATCCGTACTGCGCGTGCCAAGGGACTGGCTTCGCGGCAGGTGCTGGTGCGCCACGCCTTGCGTAACGCCTGGTTGCCGGTACTGACATTACTGGGGATGCAACTGGGCGCCCTGCTCGGCGGTGCGGTGGTGACCGAGATGGTGTTCAACTGGCCAGGTGTGGGCGCCTTGCTGATCGAGTCGATCCAGCGCCGCGATTACCCGCTGGTACAGGGATGTGTCCTGTTGATCAGTGCGAGTTATGTGTTCGTCAACCTGGTAACGGATTTGCTGTATGTAAAAGCCGACCCACGTATACGGCTGGGGCAGACCGGGTGATTCGCCGTGTTGCCGTGCTGGTGCTGCTGAGCTGGGCGCTGGTTGCGCTGGGTGGACAGTGGTTGCCGTTGCACCCGGAGCAGATTGCCTTGCCGGATATTCTCGAAGCGCCGGACGCCGAACACTGGCTGGGCGCAGATGACCTGGGACGACCGGTACTCGACCGGTTGTTGGTCGGTGCTTCGGTATCGTTCCGGGTGGCATTGCTGGTTGTCAGTCTGTCGCTGGTATTCGGCGTACTGATCGGCAGTATTGCCGCCTGGTACGGTGGCATGGTCGAGCGCCTGCTGGTGCTGGTCATCGATGTGTTCATGGCATTCCCGGGAATCCTGCTGGCCATTGCACTGGCCGGCCTGCTCGGACCGGGTATCGATAACCTGGTGTTTGCACTGACACTGGTCGGCTGGGTAGGCTACGCACGGCTGGCGCGTGCGCAGGTCCTGTCGCTCAGGCAACGCGAACATGTGCTGGCCGCACAGGCGCTGGGCACGCGCACTTCAGGTATCATACGGCGCCACCTGTTACCGCTGATCAGTGCGCCACTGGTGGTGGAGGCGACGTTTGGCGTGGCGGCGGTGGTGATTGCCGAATCCGGCCTGTCGTTTCTGGGGCTCGGGGTACAGCCACCGGATGCCTCCTGGGGCAGTATGATTCGTGATGGCGTACGTTACATGCTGGTGGCGCCGCACCTGGTGCTGGCGCCGGGCCTGGCGCTACTGCTGGTGGTATTGAGTGTCAATCTGCTCGGTGATCAATTACGCGACTGGCTGGATGTGCGCTCCGGTCTGCGCAAACAGGGGACAGGACAGTGAGCATGGGACCGGTCATGCTGGACGTGCAGGGGCTGGAACTGCAGGCGGAGGAACGTGAAATCCTCCAGCACCCGGCTGTGGGTGGCGTGATCCTGTTCAGTCGCAATTATGAATCACCGGAGCAGGTGGTAAAACTGGCGGCTGATATTCACGCCGTGCGCCAGCCTCCCTTGCTGGTTGCCGTGGACCAGGAAGGCGGGCGTGTGCAGCGTTTCCGTGACGGGTTTTTCCGCTTGCCCCCGGTTGGCGTGTTTGCCGGTTTGTATGATGAAAACCCTGCTGCGGCACTGGCGCTGGCGGAGCAAGCGGGATGGCTGATGGCCAGTGAGGTATTGTCTGTCGGTGTCGACCTGAGTTTTGCGCCGGTACTGGACCTGGATCTTGGTGTCTCCGCTGTGATCGGTGATCGCGCCTTTCATCGCGACCCGGATGCGGTCAGTGAACTGGCACAGGCCTATCAGCGGGGCATGCGTGAAGCGGGCATGGCCAGTGTGGGCAAACATTTTCCCGGACACGGCGGCGTAGCGGTCGACTCGCACCTTGGTCTGCCGGAAGATCAACGCACGCTGGCGGATCTGGAGTTACAGGACCTGGTGCCGTTCGCACGACTGGCGCGGAATGGCATGAACAGCGTCATGGTGGCGCATGTGCTGTATCCACAGGTCGACAGTCAGCCGGCAGGCTTTTCGCGGCGCTGGCTGACCGGCATACTGCGCGACGCCATGCGCTTTCAGGGCGTGATTTTCAGCGATGACCTGAGCATGGGCGGCGCCGGGTGGGCAGGTGATTACCCGCAACGTGCGCAACTCGCGCTGGAGGCAGGTTGCGACATGGTGCTGGTGTGCAACCAGCCGCGGCATGCGCTTGAGGTGGTCGAATCGTTAACGGATTATAACAATCCTGCCGCACAGCTGCGGCTGGCGCGCATGCACGGCAGACAGTTCCTGTCGCGCGATGTGTTGCGTCAAAGTGAACGCTGGCAATCCGTTACCGCACGGCTGTCCCGATGTGAAACAGAAGGCTGGCTGGACATGGATCTGGAGTAGACAGGTAATAATGGAAAAACAGATTATCGCAACCCTTTCCGAGTGGACCGGCGCCAACACCTGGGTCGTGCAGGTTTTTGCCGTGGTGTTTATTGCCATGCTGGCGGACCTTGTCAAACGGCGTCTGATGAAGCGCCTCCATCAACGCTTCACGACCACGCGTAACCCCTGGGACGATGATGTATTGCAGGCAGCGGCACGGCCGCTGACGCTGTTGATCTGGGTGGTCGGCATTACCTTCGCCGCTGACATTGTGCGCACTGAATCCGGGTCGGCCATCTTCAACGCCGTCGGGCCGATACGCCAGGTCGGTGTCATTGTGGCGGTGGCCTGGTTCCTGGTGCGACTCACCGCCCGCTTGCAGGAAACTGTCATCGAGCGTGGACTTGTCAGCGGTGAACCCTATGACCGTACCACGGCCGATGCGATTGCAAAGCTGGTGCGCCTGTCCGTTATCATCACCGCGTCGCTGGTTATCCTGCAAACACTGGGGTTCAGCGTATCCGGCGTGCTGGCGTTTGGTGGCATCGGTGGTATCGCCGTCGGTTTTGCCGCCAAGGATCTGCTGGCCAACTTTTTTGGCGGGCTGATGATCTACCTCGACCGTCCGTTCCTGATCGGAGACTGGATTCGCTCGCCGGATCGCGAAATCGAGGGCACGGTGGAACACATTGGCTGGCGGTTGACAACCATCCGCTCATTCGCCAAACGGCCTATCTATGTACCGAACTCCATGTTTGCCAGCATCGCCGTCGAGAATCCCTCGCGCATGACCCACCGGCGCATCTATGAAACCATCGGGCTGCGCTATGACGATGCCGAAAAGGTCGCCGGGATTCTCAAGGCAATTGAAACCATGCTTCGCCAGCACCCCGAGATCGATGACAGCCAGACCCTGATGGTGAATTTCGAGGCCTTTGCACCGTCGTCACTGGATTTCTTTGTCTACACCTTTACGCATACCACCAACTGGGTGAAGTACCAGGCGGTCAAGCAGGATGTATTGCTGAAGATTGAACAGATTATCCGTGAACACGGTGCCCAGATTGCCTTCCCCACTTCCACGGTGCATGTGCCGGACGGATTGAAACTGGAGTCGCCATTGCCACCGGGGGCCATGAAATGACGCTTGCCGAAATCGAGGCGGTGCGTCGTCATGCAGACCTGATGTTTGACCGTGAAGCCGTCGATGCGGCATACGCGCGCATGGCGATGGAGATCACAGGCGTACTGCGGGAGACCAACCCGGTCCTGCTGTGTGTGATGAGTGGTGGCCTGGTCCCGGCCGCAGAATTGTTTACCCGGCTGGACTTCCCCGTACAGCTGGATTACCTGCATGCCACCCGTTATCGAGGCACAACGCAGGGGGGACGCACCTTGAACTGGCTGGCCCGTCCGCAGCACGACCTGAAGGGGCGTAGCGTGCTGGTCGTTGATGACATTCTCGATGAAGGCGTGACGCTGGCGGCTATCCTGGCGTATTGCCGCGAGCAGGGTGTGGAGGCGGTTTACAGTGCTGTACTGGTAGAGAAACGGCACAGTCGCAAGGCAGCCGGGCTGAAGGCGGATTTTGTCGGCCTGGAAGTTGAGGATCGGTATGTGTTCGGTTGTGGCATGGATTACCACGGCTACTGGCGCAACCTGCCTGCGATCTATGCGGTAGCCGGGACGGCATAAGGGAGGGGACAGGTGACGACACTGGGCATTATCGGCGGAACCGGGCTGGCGCAGCTTGAAGGTCTGACGAATACCCGCCGCGAGACACGCGACACACCGTTTGGAGAACCCTCGTCTCACTTGCTGCATGGGCAGATCGAGGGCGTCGATATTGTTTTTCTTGCCCGTCACGGGGAGAGGCATTCGATTCCCCCGCACCGGGTGAATTACCGCGCCAATCTGTTCGCTTTGCACGAGGCGGGTGTTGATGAGGTGATTGCGGTGGCGGCTGTAGGGGGCATCAGTGACGATATGGTACCCGGCGTGATTGCAGTCCCGAAACAGATCATTGATTACACCTGGGGACGACAGCACAGCTTTTTTGAGGATGACCCCGAACCGGTGACGCATATCGATTTTACCGATCCCTATTGTGAAACCCTGCGCAACAGGCTGCTGGCTGCTGCGCAGCAATGTGCAATACCGGTTGTCGATGGCGGTGTGTATGGTGCAACTCAGGGTCCAAGGCTGGAAACAGCGGCTGAAATTGACCGCATGCAGCGCGATGGCTGCACGCTGGTAGGCATGACCGGTATGCCGGAAGCCGCCCTTGCGCGTGAACTGGGGCTTTGTTACGCCGCTTGTGCCGTTGTCGCCAATCGTGCCGCCGGGCGCGGTGAGGGGAAAATCAGCATGGCGGAAATCGACGCCACGCTGGCCACCGCTATGCTGAAAATCAGCGTGATATTGACTGCTGTCACCAGGATAAACACAGAAAACAGAGCATAAAAGCTAATTAATACATTAAAAAATAAGGAAAAAATAAATTAAAAGTAATAATTATGGGTCAACAAGCTTGATTAATTGCCGCGTTGCTACTATATTAGTGGTTCCTAATAAGCCTTGACGGGAGGTGATGACAATGAGTGGATTGATTCCAGGGTTTCCAGCAGATGGTGTGGTAACAGTGAACCGCGTCATTCTTAAAGACGGTTACACAGTCGATGATCTTCAGGAGCGTGTCGCCTACCTGTGTGAAAACGTAAAGACCTATCATTCCGATACCGGTTTTGTCGGTGGGTTCGTGTGCCTGAACAAGGGCGATGTATCCAATGAAGGATCGACCGTGGGACAGGCCGTTGAAAGTGAACTGAAGGGCAAGGAGGCGCTGATTGTGACCTTCTGGAAGAGCTTTGAAGATCACGAGGCCTCACACCGCAGCGAGACCTTCCAGCCATTGTTCAAGAAGGTGCTGGAGCTGTGCGAGAATGGCAACGAGGAAATTGCCTACGAGATGCTGTGGTCCGGAAAAGCCTATAGTGCTGAAGAAGCCAAGGCTGCCCGCAAGGCCAAGGAAGAACACCAGGCAGCGTAACAATGTCTCACACGGATCCGGCGTCTGGCCGGCTTCCTGAAACCGGGCTTCGGCCCGGTTTTTTATTGCACGGAATCTGTTGCAGGCAGATTGTCGACGCTGGGCGGGGAGACAGTTTCGACCGGTACCGCAGGCGGCGTATAGGGCGTAATCAGTGCAATCACGCCAAACTTCGGATGATCGAAATAATGCAGTTCCTTGCTGCGCATACGACGTTTTTGCTGCATGCGGAATTCCGGTAATTCGAAATCGAGGAATTCTGTTTCAACGGCCAGTGTCGTATCAACCAGCCTCAGGTCGAGGTAGAGGTGCAGGTAGCGTTCGACGGCGACGCGTACGGTTCCTTCAAGTCTCACAGGGTTCTGCTTATCGAGTGACGGTATGTCGATGGGTCGGGCACGGATACGGTCAACAACGGTCTGGCGCCAGGCGATGTGACGCAGCGGCCGGTAATTGCCGGAACGTTCAAGTGCTGCCTGTTCGGCTTGCAGGTGGAGGTTTTCAGCGCTGAGCCATTCCGGCCCGGTTGAGCCTGTTTCTGTGCCGGGCGTTGTGATGGACGCCATTTCGGCGGGTCCGGCAGTATCTTCCTCGAACAATTCCGAGTAGTCGATGGGCCACACCTCACCACCGTCATCCGCGCTGAGGTTCTGGAAGATCAGTAATTCGATATCGAACTGGCGCGCTGCTTCTTCAGCATAACCGGGGGGTGTCGCACTGATAAACAACAGCAGGGCATAGACGGTTGTTCGGAGGTGATTCATCATGGCTCATCCTGCCCTAAGCCGGGCGCGTGCTCAACCTTTCCAGTAATGTCCCCACTGTGTGCAGGCGTGTTTCGGCGTCATCCATGTCGGCGTAGAAGCGTATCACGTCAGAACCATCGAGCCGGTAGTGTTGCGGTTCTGTCTGGATGAGCTGAATAATCGTGGTCGGGTCCACGTTCGGTTCCGGTCCAAACAATAACCTGCCGCTTTCTTCACCCGCATCGATCTTGCTGATACCCAGCGGCGCGGCTTTCAGTTTCAGGCGGGTCACTTCGAACAGCAGTTTGACCGGCTCCGGCAACAGGCCGAAGCGGTCGATCATTTCCACCTGCAACTCACGCAATTCATCTTCGTTGGCCGCGCTGGCAATGCGTTTATAGAGAATCAGGCGGCCGTGTACATCGTGCAGGTAATCGTCGGGAATCAGTGCCGGCAGGTGCAGGTCGACTTCCGGTCCGTGGTTGAGCGGGCGCTCCAGTTCCGGCTGGCGGCCGGCCTTCAATGCGCTCACGGCGCGTTCCAGCAGTTCGGTGTACAGGCTGAAGCCAATTTCATGGATCTGGCCGCTCTGGTCGTCGCCCAGCAGTTCGCCGGCACCGCGGATTTCCAGGTCGTGGGTGGCCAGGGTGAAGCCGGAGCCGAGGTCTTCCAGCGACTCGATGGCCTCGATGCGTTTGATGGCATCATCGCTCATGGCCTTGCGTGGTGGCACGATCATATAGGCGTAGGCGCGGTGATGGGAGCGCCCGACCCGGCCGCGCAACTGGTGCAACTGGGCAAGCCCCAGCTTGTCAGCACGGTTGATCAGGATCGTGTTGGCGCTCGGCACATCGATGCCGCTTTCAATAATGGTGGTGCACAGCAGGATGTTGAAACGGCGGTGGTAGAAATCCAGCATCACCTGTTCCAGTTCGCGCTCACGCATCTGGCCGTGACCGATTTCCAGTGTGGCTTCGGGAATCAGTTCGCGCAGTTCACGGGCGATGGTTTCAATGTTGTCGACTTCGTTGTGCAGGAAGTAGACCTGGCCACCACGTTTGATTTCACGCAGGCAGGCTTCGCGAATGGTGGCCTTGTTCCACTCGGTAATGAAGGTCTTGATGGTCAGGCGTTGTACCGGTGGTGTGGCGATGATGGACAGGTCGCGCAGCCCGGACAATGACATGTTCAGCGTGCGCGGTATTGGTGTGGCCGTCAGCGTGAGCAGATCGACCTCGGTGCGCAGTGCCTTGAGTTTTTCCTTCTGCCGCACACCGAATCGGTGCTCCTCGTCGATAATCACCAGCCCGAGGTTTTTTGGCTTGACGTCACTCTGCAGGATCTTGTGCGTACCGATCAATATGTCCAGTGTGCCGTCGGCAAATCGCTGCAGGATGTCATCCTGCTGTTTTTTGCCGCGAAAGCGTGACAGCACGTCGACCTGGATCGGCCAGTCGGCGAAGCGATCGGCAAAGTTCTGGTAGTGCTGCTGGGCGAGCAGGGTGGTCGGCACCAGTACCGCCACCTGGCGGCCGGCCTGTGCGGCGACAAACGCGGCGCGCATGGCGACTTCGGTCTTGCCGAAGCCCACATCGCCGCATACCACCCGGTCCATCGGTTGCGGGCCGGTCATGTCCGCGATCACCGCCTCGATGGCGCTCGCCTGGTCAGGGGTTTCCTCGAACGGGAAGGTGCTGGCGAAGGCGTGGTACTCGTCGGCGTCAAACGGGAAGGTGTAGCCCTGGCGCGCGGCGCGGCGTGCGTAGATGTCGAGCAGTTCGGCGGCGACATCACGGACCCGTTGTGCGGCGCGTTTGCGGGCCTTTTCCCACTGGTCGCTGCCGAGGCGATGCAGCGGTGCGCTGTCGGGGCTGGAGCCGGTGTAGCGGCTGATCAGGTGCAGCGAGGCAACCGGCACATAGAGTTTGTCGTTACCGGCATATTCGAGTGTGAGGAATTCAGACTCGCGTCCGCCCACGGTCAGTTTCTGCAGGCCGATATAGCGGCCGACACCGTGGTCCTCGTGCACCACCGGTGCACCGATGTGCAGATCGGTGAGGTTACGGACAATGGCTTCGGCATCGCGTTTCGGTTTGCGGCGCTGCTGCTGTT
Source organism: Thiogranum sp. (assembly GCF_058323355.1). NCBI lineage: Bacteria > Pseudomonadati > Pseudomonadota > Gammaproteobacteria > Chromatiales > Ectothiorhodospiraceae > Thiogranum > Thiogranum sp. Next base: position 95,101 of record NZ_JBTTIO010000020.1, on the reverse strand, counting down.
GCAGGGCGCGTTCTCCAAACAGACGGGCCTCGGTGATCAGAACGACCGGGGTGTCACTGACCAGCCAGGCGCCCTGTTCGAGTGGTGCGACAGTGATACCGAGAGCAATATCACTGTTCAGAAACGCATGCCAGCCCTGCACGGTGCGCGCGCGCAGTCCAAACTCACGCAATTGTCCCTGCAGGGTTTCGCGCCGACCGGCCGACTCGGCACAGATCAGCACACGGCCCGGGAAGCCGGCGATGAAATCCTGTACTGCAGCTGCCGGACGTTCCGCGCGTGCCTTGATCTGCAGATCGGGCAGCGCACGCGTGGCGTAGTTGGTTGCATCACGCTGCATGTCCAGCGCCTCGGCGCGTTGCAGCTCGATACGCGCGCTGTTGTCCAGCGCTCGATGCATTTCGTCTTCCGACAGGTAGAGCCGGTCCGGTGGCAGCAGTGGACGCTCAATGTCGTGGCGCAGGGATGCGTAGCGTTCCTCGATTTCCTGGCGGAAATCAACAATCGCATTGCGTGCATCTTCACTTTCCACCAGGCAGCAGTCACCGGGCAGGTAATCGAACAGCGTGGCTGTTTCCTTTACAAACAAGGGCAGGTAGTACTCGATGCCACCGGGAATAACATGGTTGCTGACGTCGCGGTAGATCAGTGCGCGCTGCGGGTCTCCTTCAAACAGGTCGCGCCAGTTCTGCCTGAAACGCCGGATGGCGTCTTCGTCGACGGGGAATTCACGCGCCGGCAACAGGCGTATCTGCTCGACCTTGTCAATGGAACGTTGGGTCTCCGGGTCAAAGGTACGGATGGATTCAATTTCGTCATCAAACAGATCAACACGGAATGGCGTTACGCTACCCATGGGAAACAGGTCCAGCAGTGCACCGCGCACCGCAAACTCACCGTGTTCCATGACCTGCTCCACGCAGCGATAGCCTGCAGTTTCAAGCCGTTTGCGCATGGCGTCCAGGTCAAGTGTGTCGCCACGATCGAGCATCAGGCTGTACTGGTCGAGAAAACTTTTTGGCGGCAGCCGTTGCAACAGGGTGGCAACCGGTACCAGCAGCACGCCGCGTTTCAGTGTGGGCAGGCGGCACAGGGTTTCCAGGCGCTCGGAGATAATGTCCTGGTGCGGCGAAAAGGCGTCATAGGGCAGGGTTTCCCAGTCCGGGAAACACAGGATGTCCAGCGACGTGTCATCACAGAAGAAACGCAGCTGCGACTGTAACTGCTCTGCTGTCTGGCTGTCCGGGGTAATAACCAGCAGCAGTCCTTCATGCTGTTGCGCGGCCCCGGCGAGGATCAGCGGCAGGCTGTCGCCATATAACCGTGACCAGCGCACGCGCTGGCGCGCCTCCGGCAGTTGTGGCTGGAAGGGATCTGCCTGTCCGGTATCCGCTGTGGTATGGCTGACGGCCTGTGACATAAAGCATCTGGTATACGGCAAAGCCGGCTATTCTCGCATAACCGGACAAAAAAAACCGGCGCTGGGCACCGGTCGAAGGCGGGACTATGAAACCTTGCTCAGATAAACAGGCAGATGTCTGAGTCCTTTGCAACCGGAAGGAAATAGGTTGCGCCGACATAGTCCGTCACTTCCGGGATAAATTCGCTCTGGTCGAAACCGAATACATCAACTGTCATCTGGCAGGCAACCATTTTGACATCAGCTTCGAGGCAGAGTTCACGCAGTTCTTCAACCGTGGCAACGCCCTTGTTCTTGAAAGTTTTTTTCATCAGCGTGGTAGCGACCTTCTCGAAACCGGGGATACCGGCCATCAGCAGGTTAGGCATATTCCAGTTGATGTTCTGGAACCATTTGGGGCCAAACGGCATTTTCATCGGCATGGCCGGGTTGCCCAAAGGGCTGACTTCACAGGGCAGTTCCTTTTTTAGCAGCAACAGGCCGTAGAAGGTAAAGAAAATCGACGTGTCCCAACCCAGTGCAGCAGAGGTCGAGGCGAGGATAAAGGGCGGATAGGCCCAGTCCAGCGTGCCCTTGGTTGCAATAATTGACATGGAGGGTGTGCGTGTTTCATCGATGCTCTTGAGTTTTGCCGGTAGTAATTCGTCCAGTTTCCTGTCGAGCCATTGGTCCATTTCAGTATTCGTTACGTCAGTGGTCATAGTAAACCTCCCATCATGGGTTAAGGGGTCAGAGGTTGTTCCTGAATCCGTATTCACCCAGCCAGCGGCCGCTGCGAAAATCCAGTTTCAGCCAGTCCGGGACAAACAGGTCGGGTTTCTTTACCGGCAGGGTTTCCACCGGGGGTTTGCCGTCGGTTTCATCCATCCGGCAGTGTGCGGTAGTCACTGCGCGGAAAGTCGCATACAGTCCTTGCATGACACGCGTGAAATCCTCGTTTTCGACAGTTTCTTCAGCGGGGAGGGCGGTAAAGCGGATTTGCTTGCGCACCAGGCAACTGAAATATAACTCGAGTTCCACCAGTAACGGGGTGTCCCGGTCGGAAAGCGCCCGGGCTGCGCTTTCGCTGATCTCGACACGTACGGGTTTGCCTTTCAGCTTCATGGTGCCTGCATACGCGTTCGAGGAAAGTCGGCGGTCCGGTATGGCCTCGCCGATGCTGAGTCCCAGTGTTAATGCCGTCATAACGGTGCATTCTCCTGCCGGTGTGGCTGTCAGGACAACCTTGCCGGGATTAGGGTTGCTTGCTAGAATACGTACCGACCAGATGGTTTGTCAATAGCTTTCCGCTCAAAGTTCCCGAATAATACAGCCAGCGGCGGAGGGAAGGTGAGTTATGCAACAGGCAGGAAATTTAGCCAGGGCACCAAGAAACGCCGATCAGACGCGCCAGCGTATACTTGAAGCCACGTTTATGGAGATCTATCGTAATGGTTTCCAGGGCATGCGCGTTGATGAAGTGCTGGCGGCGACTTCGCTGACAAAAGGCGCACTTTATCATCATTTTCCGAATAAACAGGCGCTTGGCTATGCGGTTGTCGATGAAGTGATTCAGCAGCTTGTACAGGCTACGTGGATCCAGCCATTGCGGGGTGCGGACGATCCGCTGCAGACGCTGATCGATGTTATCGAGCAGTTGCCGGATAACAAGCCACCCGAGATGATCCAGTATGGTTGCCCGCTGAACAATCTCGCCCAGGAAATGTCTCCACTGGACGAGGGGTTCCGCCAGCGCCTGGATCGGGTGTTCGATGCCTGGCAGGGTGCCACCCGTGATGCATTGGTAAAGGCTCAGCAACTGGGGCAGATTCGCCAGGCGTGTAACTGTGACGAGATTGCAACATTTATCATGGCTGCACTGGAAGGCTGCATCGGACTGGCAAAGAGCGCCCAGAGCAGGGAGCGCCTCAAAACCTGTAACCGGGGTTTGATACAGTTTCTCCTGTCGTTGAAAACGAACTGAAACAATAACAAGGATTTAATATGGCAAGGTTAGTTGCGAACCAACTGGTTCGCTGGCGATGGATCGCTTTACCGGTAGCGCTGTTACTGGCGGTTCTGGCAGCACTGGGAGCGCGGCAGCTCGAGTTCTCGAACGATTACCGGATTTTCTTCAGCAAGGATAATCCGCAACTGCTGGCTTTCGAGGAACTCCAGAACACCTACACAAAATCCGACAACGTCCTGTTTGCGATTTCACCCGCGGACGGGGATGTTTTTACCCCGAAGACACTGGAAGCTGTTCGCTGGTTGACCGAGGCATCCTGGCAGATTCCCTATTCCATCCGTGTCGACTCGGTGACCAATTTCCAGCACACCTACGCGGAAGGCGATGACCTGATTGTCGAAGACCTGGTACAGGACACCGATGTCCTTGATGCAGCCAGGCTTGAAGAAGTCCGCCATGTTGCGCTGACTGAACCGTTACTGCTCAATCGTCTGATCTCACCGGACAGCCGTACCACAGGCGTCAATGTCATTGTCCAGTTGCCGGGTATCCACCCTGAAAAGGAAGTGCCGGAAGTTGTGTCTTTCAGCCGTGATCTGGCCGATCAGTTACTGGCGCGGTACCCACACCTCGAAGTCCACCTGACCGGCGTGGTATTTCTCAATAACGCGTTCTCCGAAATGGCGATCAGCGACATGACAACGCTGGTACCCATTATGTTCGGCGTGATTGTCCTGATGCTGCTGATGCTGCTGCGTTCCGTGGTGGCCACATTGGTAACATTGCTGGTCATCATACTGTCGATCATTACCGCCATGGGTGTAGCCGGCTGGCTGGGCATCAATGTGACGCCGCCACTGGCGAGCGCGCCAACCATGATCATGACACTGGCCGTGGCAAACAGTGTGCATTTCCTGGTGACCTTCCTGCAGAAAGTGCGTGGCGGTGATTCACAGCGAGACGCCTTGCTGGAAAGTCTGCGTATTAATCTGCAGCCGATCATGGTCACCTCGCTGACCACGGCGATCGGGTTTATGTCGATGAATTTTTCGGATGCGCCACCATTCCGCGATCTGGGTAATGTCGTCGCCATCGGAGTGGTTGCATCTTTCGTCTACACGCTGGCGTTCCTGCCGGCATTGATGCTGTTGTTGCCTGTACGTCGAAGAACCGGCCCCGGGCGTTACGCGCCGTTTATGGATGCGCTGGCAGACCTGGTTGTAGCGCACCGCAACAAGGTGCTGGTGTTGATGACACTGCTGGTAGTGGGGTTGATATCCTTCGTGCCACGAAATGAACTGAACGATGAGTTCGTTAAATATTTTGATGAGCGTGTGCCTTTCCGTGTCGATACCGACTATACGACGCAACACCTGACCGGGTTATACAGTGTTGCCTACTCACTGGGCGCGGGTGAGCCGGGCGGCATCAGTGAACCGGCCTACCTGCGCAAGCTGGATGAGTTCGCCAACTGGTACCGGGCGCAGCCGGAAGTCAAGCACGTCAGTACCCTGTCCGATACCATGAAGCGACTCAACATGAATCTGCATGCTGATGATCCTGCCTGGTATCGTCTGCCCGAACAGCGGAATCTGGCTGCGCAGTACCTGCTGCTCTACGAGATGTCGTTGCCTTATGGTCTCGACCTGAATAACCAGATCAACGTAGACAAATCGGCGACCAAACTGGATGTGTCGCTGGGCAGTCTTTCCAGCAACCAGACCATTGCGCTGGAGGCGCGGGCGCAGCAATGGCTGGAAGACAATGCGCCGGAGTATATGCAGGCACACGGCGCCAGTCCTGCGGTCATGTTTTCGCATATCGGTAAACGCAACATAAAAAGCATGCTGGTCGGTACCACAGTGGCACTGGTGCTGATTTCCTTCGTGCTGATTTTTGCCCTTGGCTCCGTGCGTATCGGGTTGATCAGTATCATTCCCAACCTGGTGCCTGCCGGCATGGCGTTTGGCCTGTGGGGTTTGCTGGTCGGCCAGGTGGGCCTGGCGCTGTCTATTGTAACGGGGATGACGCTGGGTATCGTGGTGGACGATACCGTGCATTTCCTCAGTAAATACCTGCGCGCGCGCCGTGAGGAAGGGCTGTTACCCGAGGATGCGGTCCGTTACGCTTTTCATACCGTGGGTACGGCGTTGTGGACGACCTCGGCAGTACTGATGGCCGGCTTCCTGGTGCTGGTGTATTCGCCCTTCGAACTGAATGCCGGCATGGGGCTGCTGACGGCGATTACCATCGGTCTGGCTTTGCTGGCCGATTTCCTGTTGTTACCCACCCTGCTGATGGCCCTGGATAAAGGTGAAAGTGATGAAAAAACTGTGCTTGCTGATTCTGCTGAGTCTGTCTCTTAACGCTGCGGCGCAGACGCCGGAAGAAAAGGGACTGGAGATTGCAATCGAGGCAGACCGTCGCGATAGCGGTTTCCATGACTCCACCGCATCGATGCGCATGGTGCTGCGCAACAGGCAGGGGGACGAAAGTACCCGTGATATCCGCGTCAAAACACTGGAAGTGGAAAATGACGGAGACAAGAGCCTGACCATTTTCGACAGCCCGGCGGATGTGAAAGGCACGGCGTTTCTCAGCTTTACCCACAAGAGCGGGCCGGATGACCAGTGGTTGTACCTGCCGGCGCTGAAGCGGGTCAAGCGTATTGCCTCGCGCAACAAGTCCGGTCCGTTCATGGGCAGCGAGTTTGCCTACGAGGACCTGTCTTCACAGGAAGTGGAGAAATATACCTATAAGTACCTGCGTGACGAACCCTGTGACGATGGTCTGGAGTGTTTTGTTATCGAGCGTGACCCGGTTGACAAATATTCCGGTTATACCCGCCAGCTGGTGTGGATCGACAAGCAGGAATACCGCCCCTGGAAGATTGACTATTACGACCGCAAGAACAGTTTGCTGAAAACACTGACATTCAATGATTACAGGCAGTACCTGGGGCGTTACTGGCGTGCCCACGACATGTATATGATTAACCACCAGACCGGCAAAAGTACACGCCTGACCTGGTCGGATTACAAATTCAAAACAGGTCTGACGGAGCGTGACTTCGATCGCAACAGCCTGAAGCGCGCCAGGTAGCGTTGATCAGAAACCCCTGACTCTAACGGATTTCCTCGATCGACAGTGTCTTTTCCATGATCTGCGGCGTCACGATGGCATAGCCCTGCAGTTGCCAGTGTGCGATTTCCGTCATCGCTGACGGTGTCAGACGGATGAAGTCCTGGAAGTCATCGATGCTGTAGCCATAGTCGTCAGCGGCCAGTCCGCACACACGGAATTCCACGCCCAGTTCCGCGTAGTAGCGCATGCGCTCCACGGCGTCCTTGTACTTCGTGTAATTTTTCTTCGCCACGGTAACGATTTCTGTGCCGTGGATCAGTACGATCAGGCGCAGGTCTTCGGGGGCATAGTCGTAGGGTGAATCCAGCAGTGGATTCATCAGTGAGCGTACCCAGTACAGCGCCGAGTTGATCTTCTCGGGCCTGTCGAAGTAAAAATCGAACAGAACGCTCTGTGCCGTGTAGGGGGTCTGTACGAACTCGGCCTTTTCGTTGGCCTGGAGCGCGGTGCAGCCCAGCAGGATTGCCAGCAGCAGTATTCTCATGGTGGCCTCCGGTTCAGTCTGTGGCCAAGAGTATAGTCGACCGTGACGGCAACCTTTGTGTCTATTCCCCTGCTTTTGCTGCGCGTTTCCCTCGCTTCAGGTAGGCTTCCCGGGCTATCTGTACATCGTCGAGATACCAGGGCAGTTCATCGAGTGTCAGCGCCTGCGGACCGTCCACCAGCGCGCTGGCGGGGTCGGGGTGAAAATCCACCAGGATCATGTTGGCGCCTGCAATCACACCCTGTGCGGTAACGTGCATGACGTCCAGCAGACCGTCGGGCGCCATATCGCGTGTGCCGACCGAGTGGGAAGGGTCGATGCACACTGGCATCCGCGTCAGGCGTTTTACCACCGGCACATGGGCGAAGTCGACGAAATTGCGGTGCGGGTCGCCCATGTTGGTTTTCATGCCGCGCAGGGCGAATACCACGTTGCGATTTCCTTCGCTGGCGAGGTACTCGGCCGCGTTCAGTGACTCTTCCAGAGTAATGCCGAAGCCGCGTTTGAGCAGCACCGGGAAACGTTGCTGGCGACCGACCGATTTCAGCAGTTCAAAGTTCTGGGTATTACGTGTGCCGATCTGCAGCATGACCCCGGTGGGATTACCGGTTTGCTCCAGCGCCTCGGCAATTTCATCAACATGGTCCTCGTGGGTGATTTCCATGGCGATCACCTTGATTCCGTACTTGCCGGCGAGTTCAAACACGTACGGCAGGCAGGCCTTGCCGTGGCCCTGGAAGGAGTAGGGGCTGGTGCGAGGCTTGTAGGCGCCCATGCGCGTACACACCTGGCCATGGGCCTGCAGGGCCTTCATCATGGTTTCCACATGCTCTGGTGTGTTGACGGCGCACAGGCCGGCGAATACGTGCAGGGTGTCCTGCCCGAAACGCACACCGTTGTACTCGAACCAGGTCGGGCGCCGGTCGTCCCGGTGGCGCCCCAGTACCCGGTACTCCTCGGAAACCCGTACCACGCGTTCGACAGCTGGCAGGTTCTGCATGTCTTCTATCGACAACGCGGCGGTATCCCCGACCAGGTAAACCTCGGTGAGTAGTTGTTGCGCACCGGTTTCCTGGTGGACGCGATAGTGAATGTCTGGCAGTTTTTCGAGGAATGTTTGCAGATTGTGGAAGGCTTCGCTGTCAGTATCGGTATTGGGTTTCAGAATGAGGATCATGGTTTTGTCCTTGTGGTATCAGTCCCTGAAACGGCGTGTCAGGTCGTGGTAGGCGTCAATGCGGCGGTCGCGCAGGAACGGCCAGATACGGCGTACCTGTTCGCTGCGTCCGAGGTCGATGTCAGCCATCAGCAGGCTATTGCCCTGTGCTGATGCACGCGCCAGTATTTCGCCCTGTGGACCCGCGATAAAACTGTTGCCCCAGAACTGAATGCCATTGCTGCGCTCCACCGGGTCGGTTTCATGTCCTGTGCGGTTACAGCTAATGAGCGGCAGGCCATTGCTGATGGCATGGCCCCTTTGTACGGTAATCCATGCCTCAAGCTGGCGCTGTTGTTCGCTGTTGTCATCGCGACTGTCCCAGCCGATTGCGCTCGGGTACAGCAGTATGTCTGCGCCGTCGAGCGCCATCAGGCGGGCAGCTTCCGGGTACCACTGGTCCCAGCAGACCAGTATGCCGAGTTTGCCCAGGCGTGTGTCCACAGGATGGAAACCGCGATCACCCGGGGTGAAGTAAAACTTCTCGTGGTAACCGGGATCATCGGGGATGTGCATTTTGCGGTATTGCCCGGCCAGCGTGCCGTCGCTGTCCAGTACCACGGCCGTGTTGTGATACAGGCCGGCGCTGCGGCGTTCGAACACGGACCCGACGATAACGATTCCCAGTCGGCGAGCCTGTTCGGACAGGTGCTCGGTGGTCGGGCCGGGGAGGGTTTCCGCAAGATCGAAATTATCCGGGTTTTCCGTCTGGCAGAAGTACAGGCTGTTGTGCAGTTCCTGTAGCAGTACCAGTTGCACACCGGCGTCGGCGGCTTTTTCGAGTTGCGCGTCGATGTGTCGAAGGTTGACATCGCGCTCCGCTGAACAGGCCATTTGCACTGCGGCGACGCTGAGGGTTGTGTGTTTCATTGACCGGCATTATCCGGGGTTTGCATGCCGGAACTCAACACCTGACGGAAACTGCAGGGTCACACAGTGCAGGCTGCCGAACTGCTGGATCAGGGGCAGGCAGGGAACGGGCAGGATTTCGCGGTCAGGAAAGCACTGCTGCAACAGCGCTGCGGCCCTGTCGTCCTGCGCATCCTCGTAGGTGGGCAGTAACAGGGCGCCATTGATGAGCAGGAAGTTGGCGTAACTGGCGGGCAGTCTTTGTCCTGCCGCGTTGAACTTTGGCGAGGGCCAGGGCAGGGCAGTCAGTTGAAAAGGTTCGTCATCCACTGTACGCAGTTGCCCGAGTTCGATCTCCATGGCCTGTAGTGAAGCAGCAGCAGAATAGCCGGGCTCCGTGCATCGCTGGTAGATGATATGTGCCGGGCTGGCGAAACGCGCCAGCATGTCGATATGGCCGTCGGTATCGTCACCTTCCAGTGCCCCGTGTTGCAGCCACAGTACTCGCTGGATGCCCAGTAATTCACGCAGACGTTGCTCGATCTCATCGGCGTCAATAGCGGGATTTCTGCGTGGGTGCAGCAGGCAGCGGCGTGTCGTTAACAGCGTGCCTGTGCCGTCGCAGTCGATACTGCCGCCTTCGAGCACCCGCTCGATGTGAATAACGGGTGTACACCCGAATATACCGTTTTCAGCCAGTCGGCGTGTGATGGCATTGTCGCGTTCAGCCGGGTACTTGTCACCCCAGCCATTGAAGATAAAATCCAGCAATTCCGGGTTTCCGTTACGCAGGCGGGTCAGCGGTCCATGATCCCTCGCCCAGCTATCGTCTGAAGGAATGATAGTGGTTATCAGGTTTTGTTCGGGGATGCCCTGTTCAGACAGCCAGGCCTGGATGCGATCTGCAGTTTGCCGGTCGAAGCAGTTCACCAGCAGGGTTTCACGCCGGGCAATTTCGCTGGCAATCTGAAAAAAAACCGGCTCAACCTGCGCCAGCTGGTCGCGCCAGTCACTTTCAGCATGCGGCCAGGTCAGCATGACGCCGGCCTGGTGTTCCCACTCGGCGGGTAGTCGGATTTCTGTTGTTTTCATGCCGGCTATACTACGTCATTGCTCGCAATGGCGGTGGGGGGTTATTTGCCGTGCGGTACCACCGAGTGCAACACGTAATTGCCTTCGAAGTACACCACGAAATCCGGGTACACCCAGTGGCTGATCGGCGGTTCACCGACCGGGCCGACACGCCGTTGTGGTTCTCCCCGGTTCTGCAGCACCTGCTCCATGGTCATGCCGCGCTGCGGGCGGCTGACATCCGGGGTGGACTGTACCGATTCGAGCAGCAGGGTATCGGCGCTGGCAGGCGGAATAAACAGGCCGGAGACGAGCGACAGCAGAAACAAAACACGGATGGGACGCATGATAGTTGTCCTTGAAGTTGAATTTATAAAGCACATCAACTGTTTTCGGCAGCTCTCGCTTGTGATTTAATGCCCCGCATGTTTCGCCCCCTGGAAATCTGGATTGGCCTGCGCTACACCGGCGCCAAGCGCCGAAACCACTTCATCTCCTTCATCTCCCTGATCTCGATGCTGGGTATCGCGCTGGGTGTTGCGGCGCTGATTACGGTGCTATCGGTTATGAACGGCTTCGAACAGGAGCTGAGGACGCGGATTCTCGGCATGGCCTCGCATGCCAGCATCAGTGGTAACCGGGCACCACTGGCGGATTGGCAAAAGGCCTCGGAACTTGCCCTGCAGCACCCGGAGGTGGTCGGCGTGGCGCCCTACGTACAGGGTGAGGTCATGCTGACACAGGGCAAGAAGGTCAGTGGCGCGCTGATCCGCGGTATTCTGCCAGCACGTGAACCGGCGGTATCGACGGTCGGTGAGCACATGGTCATGGGGCGCCTGGACGACCTGCAGGCAGGCGAGTACCGGATAATTCTCGGCAGTGAGCTGGCCTACAGCCTCGGTGCGCGCGTGGGTGACAGCCTGACTGTGGTTACGCCACAGGCCAATTTCAGTCCCGCCGGTATCCTTCCGCGCCTGAGGCGGTTCCACGTGGTCGGTATCTTCGAGGTGGGCATGTACGAGTACGACCGTGGCGTGGCGCTGGTGCACATGCAGGATGCAGCGCGCCTGTTCCGCCTGGGTGACAAGGTCAGTGGTGTGCGTCTCAGGCTGGAAGACCTGTTCCAGGCCCCGCGTGTGGCAAAACAGCTGGCGCGGCAATTCGGCGGTGACCTGCGTGTCGAGGACTGGACACGCCAGCACGCCAATTTCTTTCGTGCGGTGCAGACCGAGAAGCGCGTCATGTTTGTCATCCTGACACTGATTGTTGCCGTGGCGGCCTTTAATATCGTTTCCACACTGGTCATGGTGGTGACGGACAAGCGCGCTGACATTGCCATTCTGCGCACGCTTGGCGCCACGCCTGGCGTTATCCTGCGCATCTTCATGATCCAGGGGGCGTTGATCGGAACGCTGGGCACTGCGCTCGGGCTGGTGGGAGGTATTGCACTGGCGATGAACGTCGAAACCATCGTGCCGGCGATCGAGCAGGCCTTTGGTGTCCAGTTCATGCCGGCTGATGTGTATTACATCAGTGACCTGCCTTCAAAAATAAACTGGCCGGACGTCTGGCAGATTGGCGGCGTGGCCTTCCTGCTGAGTTTTGTCGCCACACTCTACCCGGCCTGGCGTGCTTCACGGACCCAGCCAGCCGAGGCGTTGCGCTATGAATGAAGGGCGTGTGGTGTTGTCGTGCCGGGGGCTGGGGCGGACTTTCAGTGAAGGTGACCTGAATGTGCCTGTTTTGACGGAGGTTGATCTTACGATTCAGGCTGGACAGCAGCTGGCGATTGTCGGCAGCTCCGGCAGTGGTAAAAGCACCTTGCTGCATTTGCTGGGTGGACTGGATCAACCTACCCGGGGAGAGGTCGAGTTGATGGGGAAGCGCTTCAGCCGGATGCGCGAAGCTGCACGCAGCCGGCTGCGTAATCGCCACCTGGGTTTTGTCTACCAGTTCCATCACTTGCTGCCCGAGTTCAGTGCCATGGAGAATGTTGCCATGCCACTGATGATTCGGGGTTACACGGTTGACGAGGCGCGCGACAAGGCGGTTGATATGCTGCAGCGTGTTGGCCTGGAGGCGCGTATCCGCCACAAGCCTTCCGAACTGTCAGGTGGTGAACGGCAGCGCGCTGCTGTGGCGAGGGCGCTGGTGACACGCCCGGACTGTGTACTGGCCGATGAGCCAACCGGTAACCTGGACCGGCGTAATGCCGAGCATATTTACCAGTTGATGCTGGAGTTGAACCGGGATCTCAATACCAGCTTCGTCGTTGTCACCCATGACATCCAGTTGGCAGAACGTATGGACCATATCCTGCACCTCGATGACGGCAGACTTACGGGCTAAAAGAACCACCAGCCCTTGTCCAGCTCGTCTTCACATTGTTTGAGTTGTGCGCGGTAGGCCGAAGCGCGCGAAGCCACCTTTTTCGCGACTTTGATCAGCCATGGCTTCTTTTTGTAGGTCTTGCGTTTAAAACCGCCGTGACCCTCGTGGTAAGCCAGGTACTGGCTGTAGGCATCCTGTTTACTGATCCCCAGCTTGCGGTGCGAGACATTCCCGTACCAGCCGATGAAATCCACCACATCCTCGAAATCGTCACGATCCGCCCAACGGTTACCGGTAGACTTGCGGTACCAGTCCCAGGTGCCGTCCTTGATCTGGCCATAGCCATAGGCCGAAGACAGGCGTGTCCAGGGAATCACCCACAGCAGTTTTTTGCGCGGGGGTCTGGCGTCATGCACAAAACGGGATTCCTGATAGATGATGGCCAGTTGCACATGGATCGGTACACCCCATTTCTTCTGGCTGTCCAGTGCATCGCTGTACCAGCCGTCTTTCTCGGTAAAAATAGCGCAGCTGTTACGGGTGTCGCGGGGTGGTGAGGTGGCACAGGAAACCGCCAGCGATGAGGCAAGCAGGACAAGCGTGAGCGCAGAAAACAGACGCCAGCGGCGCACGGGGAAAGTCAGAATGCGAAATGCGCGCCGGCAAACGGACCGTCGAACTCGATATCGGCATAGGAGCCGTCGAAATCATCGAGGTTCAGGCGAATGGCGCGGTAACCGACATCGACACCCAGGTACCAGGGGGTGATATAGCTGGCCTTCAGTGTGTAATCGTAGAAGGTGCTGTCCTGGTACCCCACAAAGCTGCCATCGGCACTGATGGAAAGGCCGGTAAACGGCAGGTCGGCGCCGAAGCCCGCGTAGAGCATGGGTACCCAGCCGGAAACATCGGCTGTCTCCGTGCCTGAAAGCGAACCTGTGATGCGTGAGCGGGAATCGATGTATTTGGCGTTCAGGCCAAGATCAATATTGAGTACCGTGTCAAACAGCTGGTAGTACATGGTGACATCGGTCTGGTCCAGCGTCACTTCACTGCTGACATTCTCATTCAACAGGAAGGTGGTGTTGCCATAATTAACCGTGCTGCTTAACCGCCCATTGGCGCTCGAATCGATATTGGTGCGGCTGAGACGAATATTCGGCAGTACCGGCAGCGGGTGCTCGAAGGTGATGTAGTAGCTGTTTTGATCGTCATCGCCATAGCCGAGGTCATCGTTGACGTCGATATCGTCCGACGAGCGATTACTCTGATAGCGTACCGATCCGCTGATGTCGTAGGACCAGCGGTAGGCGCCGGCTTTTACGCCGATGTTGTCGGCCTGCGCGTGCGTGGCAGCCAGTGCCAGCAGGGCAGCGTAAGCAGCAAGTTGTCGCATATTCCCCCCGATCGGTGGCTGAAGGCCGCCAGCAATGGCGCGTTGATTGACGCCAATTGTAGCAGATGCCGGGTTTCAGACAAAGCCGTGCGTCACAAAATGCTTGTTGATTTGCCGGTTGCGGCGTAACGTCAGCAGCGACGGATAAACGGGATTTCAGGGACGAAATGCTTTACTCCGCACTGGCCATTCTGGCCGGAACAAGCGTGTTTTTGTCATTTATGCCGGTTGCCGGCTGGCCGCTGGCTGCACCCCTGTTACTGCTGCTTGCCACACCCTGGAAGTGGTTGCGGTTTCCCGGACTGGTGGTGGCCGGCTTCCTCTGGAGCGGCTGGCAGCTGGACCAGGTGCTGGCGCAGGATTTGCCGCGCCTGCTGGAAAATCGTGACCTGCAGGTGGAGGGTGTGGTTCAGGGGTTGCCGGAAACACTGGCAGACGGGCGGCGGCGTTTCCGTTTCCGGGTCGACTGTTACCGGGACGCGACCGGTTGTCATTCACTTCCGTTGCTGGTACGCCTGAGCTGGTATCGTCATGCGCCGCCACTCCAGGCCGGGGAGCGCTGGCAGTTGCGGGTGCGCCTGAAACGCCCGCACGGTTTCGCCAACCCGGGAGGATTTGATTATGAACGCTGGCTGCTCGCGGCCGGCATTCGTGCCACCGGTTATGTGCGCGGCAAGGCAGGCAACCAGCGTATCGGCCTGTCTTCCGGTTTCAGCCTGCACACGGCCCGGCAGTGGATAGCGCAGCAAATTTCCCGGCAGCTCGGCAACAACCCGCAGGCCGCTCTGCTGAGAGCACTGGGAGTGGGAGACCGCAGCCGGATGACCGCTGACCAGTGGGAGGTGTTGCGGGCAACGGGAACCAGCCATTTGCTGGCGATTTCCGGCCTTCATGTGGGGCTGGTGGCAGGCCTGGTGTTTGCGCTGGCGCGCAGCCTGTGGGGGCTGGCCGGTTTTTGCCGCTACTGGCCGTCGCGCCACGCCGCGGCACTCGCCAGCATGGCAGCGGCACTGGGGTATGCGCTGTTATCCGGGTTTGAGGTGCCCGCACAACGTGCACTGATCATGATCAGTGTGTTCATGCTGTCCGGGTTTGCTTCGCAACGCTTCTCGCCCTGGCATAGCTGGTCACTGGCACTGTTACTGGTACTTCTGGTCGATCCGCTGTCCGCACTGACCCCCGGGTTCTGGTTATCGTTCGGCGCGGTGGCGGCCATTCTGTATCTGAGTGTGGGCTACCAGGGCAATCTGCCGAAGTGGTACAGCATCGGCCGCCTGCAGTTGCTGCTGCCATTGGCGCTGTTACCGCCGGGCTGGGTCTGGTTCCAGCAGATTTCAGTGGTGGCGCCAGTGGCGAACCTGCTGGCCATTCCCTGGGTCGGGTTTCTGGTTGTGCCACCCCTGCTGGCCGGCCTGGCGTGTCTGCCGCTATGGCCGTTGGCGTCAGCCTGGTTGCTGTCAGTGGCGGCTGTCTCGGTGCAGGGATTATGGCAATTGCTGGCCTGGTTTTCCGACTGGCCGGGTAACCTGATGCACCTGCCCGCCATTACCGCTGCGGGTTTGCTGTGGACGCTGCTCGGTATGATCTGTGTGCTGGCCTGCCGGGTTTTGCCGGTGCGACTGACCGGAATGCTGTTGCTGGGTGCTGTTGCGCTGACGCCGGCAGCCCGTCCGGCGGCGGGTAATCTGTGGATGACGGTGCTGGATGTCGGGCAGGGTCTGGCGGCCGTGATCCAGACACAGCGGCACCTGCTGGTGTTCGATGCCGGGCCGGCATTTCGCAGCGGGTTTAATACCGGTGAAGCCGTCGTTGCACCTTTCCTGCGTGGGCTGGGATATGCTTTTATCGATCGGCTGATCATCAGCCATGCCGATAACGATCACGCGGGTGGTGCAAAAGCACTGCTTTCAGGGTTCCACACGGGCATTGTCTCAAGCGGTGAGCCAGGTGAACTGGCAGTGCCGGGGGTTCATACCTGTCGCAGTGGCCAGTACTGGGTCTGGGATAAGGTGCAGTTTGAAGTTTTGTCGCCGCCCGATGACACCAGGACGGGTAATAACGCATCCTGCGTCCTGCGCGTGACTGCCGGCGACGGACGTTCGATACTGTTGCCGGGTGATATCGAGCGTCGGGTGGAACAGCGGTTGCTGCGCCAGGCAGCGGAAAAATTGTCCTCCAGTGTATTGCTGGCACCCCATCATGGAAGCCGGACCTCTTCAAGTTCCGGGTTCGTTTCCGCGGTGAAGGCCGATCTGGTGATTTTCTCCACGGGGTACCTGAACCGCTTCGGTTTCCCGAAGGCGGATGTGAGCCGGCGCTACCAGGTCATGGGGGCAACACTGCTGAATACTGCCCGCGAGGGTAGCGTGCAGATCAGGATCGATGCAGGTCGCCCGCTTGCCGTGCGTGCCTATCGCCGGCATCAACGTTTTGGTGCGTTAACGGTCAGGGCAGTACTGCCATAACGGCAGCGGGCATTCGTATTTGCGCCTGATTCAAGTATTATTCGCAACAATTCTGAAATAACTGACAAACCAACAGAAAAGGACGGCAAACGTGTTTGAACTGGTTACCGCCGGCGGCTGGTTAATGGCCCCCATTATTGCCTGCTCGATTATCGCTTTTGCGATTATCGCCGAACGCCTGTGGACGCTGCGCATCAGGCGCGTCATTCCCTCGGAACTGGCCGCCCAGGTGTGGGAATGGGCCAAGGACAAAAAACTCGATATTGAGCGTATGCAGGCCCTGCGCGCCAGTTCACCGCTTGGACGTATTCTTGCCGCCGGTCTTTCCAACCGCAATGCCAGCCGCGAGATTATGAAAGAAGCGATCGAGGACACCGGTCGCCACGTCGTCCATGAACTGGAGCGTTACATCAACACACTCGGCACCATCGCGGCGATTTCCCCCTTGCTGGGCCTGCTGGGCACTGTTATCGGCATGATCAAGGTGTTTTCCGCCATTACCACCCAGGGCGTAGGCAACCCGGCGGCGCTGGCGGGCGGTATTTCCGAGGCGCTGATTACCACGGCGGCGGGTATGGTTGTCGCTATTCCCACCCTGATGGCCTATCGCTATTTCCGCGGCAAGGTGGCGCTGCTGGTGATTCGCATGGAACAGCAGGCGTTGCGCATGGTCGAGGTGCTGCATGGCCAGCGTCCGCAGGACAGCGTCGTGAGTGACCTGCCGTGAAGCTGCGCCAGACACCGATGGATGAGCCGGAGGTCAACCTCACGCCGTTGATCGACGTGGTTTTTATTCTACTGATTTTCTTCATGGTCTCCACGACCTTTCAGCGTGAATCGGAAATCAGGATTGAACTCCCGGAAGCCAGTGCGGAAGCGGTGGAAGACCGCGATGAGGTACTGGAAATCCTGATCGATGCCGAGGGACATTTCTTTATTGGTGGCGAGCAGGTGGTCAATACAGAACTGGAAACGCTCAAGGGTGCAATTCGCAAGTTCCTCGGTGACAGGAAAGAGATGCCGGTAGTGATTCGCGCCGATCGCACGTCACCCTACGAGGCCGTGATTCGTGCCATGGATGCGACCTCGCAACTGGGGCTGGAGAAGATGTCACTGGCGACCAATCAACCTGAAAATGGCGGAGAGTGATACGACGGTTGTTACGGTAACCGGGCCCTACCGACGACTGCTGGCCTACGCCCGGCCGCACTGGCGTATTTTTACCGGTTCAGTGCTGGCGATGGTGCTGGTGGCGGGTACCGAAACCGGCTTTGCCGCGCTCATGAAACCCTTGCTCGACGGCAATTTCATCGAGCGTGATCCAACCACCATCCGCCTGGTTCCGGTTGCACTGATCCTGCTGTTTCTGTTCCGCGGTCTGGGGGGCTTCGCTTCGCGCTATGGTATGGCGTTGATCAGCCGGCGCGTCATCAGTCAGCTGCGCGAGGAACTGTTTCATAAATTCCTGCACCTGCCGGTCAGCTACTATGACCGCAACACGGCCGGCCGCCTGCTGTCGCGCCTGACCTTCGATGTCGAACAGGTGGCTGAGGCCAGCACCAATGCGGTGACGATCCTGATCCGCGATACACTCACGCTGTTGTTCCTGCTGGCTTACATGTTCTGGGTCAGCGGCTGGCTGACGCTGCTGTTCCTGCTCGTCGGACCGGTACTGGTGTGGCTGATTCGCTATGTGAGCCGTCGTTTCCGGCGCATCAGTCGGTCTATACAGGATTCCATGGGTGAGCTTACCCAGTTCAGCGACGAGGCGATTCACGGGCAACGGCTGATCAAAACCTTCAGCGCCGAACACTGGCAGGAATCCCGTTTCCGGGACGTTAATGAGCGCAACCGGCAACTGCACCTGAGGATGGCTGCCGTAGCAGGCGCCAGCACACCCGTTGTCCAGTTCATTTCAGCCTGTATTCTTGCGCTGGTGATATACCTGACCACACTGGAATCGGTCGCCAGTGAAATCAGCGTTGGCAGTTTCGTGTCATTTATTGCTGCCATGATGTTGCTGATGCAGCCCATGAAACGGCTGACCAATATCAACGCGTCCGTGCAGCGCGGTGTGGCGGCGGCGCGCAGCATCTTTGGCGTGCTGGACGAGCGCAATGAGGATACAGGTGGCGATGTGCCACTGAAACAGGCGCGCGGTGCCATTGAATTCCGCGAGGTTTCGTTTGCCTACGATACGCACAAGGGTAATGTGCTCGACCGGCTTTCCTTTGTGATCGAACCCGGCCAGACCGTTGCACTGGTCGGTCGTTCCGGCAGTGGCAAATCGACACTGGCACAATTACTGGTGCGTTTCCATGACCCGGACCAGGGGAGTGTGTTGCTCGATGGCCGGGATTTAAGGGATTACCGGCTCGCCGATCTGCGCCGCCAGATCGGCATGGTCGGGCAGGAAGTTATCCTGTTCAACGATACCATCCGCAACAACATCGCCTTCGGCAGCCTGTCCGGTGCCAGCGAAGCGCAGATCATTGCGGCGGCGGAAGCGGCACGCGCCATGGAGTTTATCCGCGATTTGCCGCAGGGGCTGGATACCCGCATCGGTGATCGTGGCACCCTGTTGTCCGGCGGGCAGCGCCAGCGACTGGCGATAGCGCGTACCCTGCTCAAGAACGCGCCGATACTGATACTCGATGAAGCGACTTCCGCCCTCGACAGTGAGTCCGAACGGCTGGTGCAGGACGCATTGCAGCAGTTGATGCACAAGCGTACCTCACTCATCATTGCTCACCGGCTGTCGACGGTTGAACATGCCGACCGTATTCTGGTCATCGAGCAGGGCGTGATCGTCGAAACCGGAACCCACGCGGAATTGCTGGCCAGCCAGGGTCTGTATGCCGACCTGTACCGTCTGCAGTTCAGCGATACCCGGATGACATGAAGCGGGTTCAGGTGGAGCGCTGGCTGAATCGCATCTGGTATACCGATGCACTGCCACCTGCCTGGTTGATGCCGTTTTCCTGGTGCTACTGTACACTGCTGCGGATGCGTCGCCTGTTGCACAGGGCGGGCCTGTTAACGCGTGTTCATCCCGGCGTAACGACCCTTGTGGTCGGTAACCTTACGGTGGGCGGCACCGGCAAAACGCCGCTGGTGATTGCCATAACCAACATGTTGATCGACGAAGGTTTACGCGTTGGCATTGTGACGCGCGGTTACGGTGGTCGCGCAACCGACTGGCCGCTCGCGGTCACGGCCGACAGCGATCCGTGTGATGCGGGTGATGAGGCGGTGCTGCTTGCGCAATCTGCCACTGCCCCCGTCTATGCCGGGCCTGATCGTGTCGCGGCGGCGCGCGCCTTGCTGGCCAGCCATCGCGTCGATGTATTGATCAGTGATGATGGCCTGCAGCACGAGCGCATGGGGCGTGATATCGAGATTGTAACGATAGACCCGCAACGCGGGTTCGGAAACGGCTGCTGCCTGCCGGCCGGCCCGCTCAGGGAGCCCCTGTCGCGACTGCAGGACGTCGATGCAACGGTGGCGTTGGGCGATAACCCGGCCGCGCGATTCCAGCTTGCAGTGGCACCCGCGGACGCGAGAAAGGTGCGCAGTCCGGCAACCCGGCGCGCCTTGCGTGCCTTTGCCGGTCAGCCCTGCCACGCCATTGCCGGCATCAGCTGTCCCGAGCGCTTCTTCCGGATGCTGGACAGTCAGGGCATACAACCCGATACGCGAGCCTTTGCCGACCATCATGCCTTTATTGCCGGTGATATCCGCTTTGATGATGATTCTCCGGTTTTAATGACGGCGAAAGACGCGGTAAAATGCCGCAACTTCGCAGGCGAAAATACCTGGTATGTCCCGCTCGAACTGAACCTCGGGCCGGCATTCAGGCAATGGTTGCTTGAAACGCTGACACGGAAAAAACATCGTGGATAAAAAACTGCTCGATATTCTGGCATGCCCGGTCTGCAAGGGTCCCCTGGTGTACGACAAGGCAAGGCAGGAACTGATCTGCAAGGTTGACCGACTTGCTTACCCGGTACGTGACGACATCCCCGTCATGCTTGAGGAAGAAGCCCGCGAACTCCCCGCAGACGAGGAAATCCAGGCATCGCGGCAGCCGGGAGGGGGAAATCAATGAGCCAGTCCTTCAAGGTTGTGATACCGGCGCGCTATGCTTCAACGCGTCTGCCGGGCAAGCCGTTACGGCAACTGCTGGGCAAACCGATGCTGCAGCATGTCTGGGAAGCCGCGAAACAGTGTAGTGCCGACCAGATTGTTATTGCCACCGATGACGAACGGATTGAACGTGCGGCCCGCGACTTTGGTGCCGAGGTCTGTATGACAGCGAGCACCCACGCCAGTGGCACCGACAGGCTGGGTGAAGTGGTCAACACGCTGGGCTGGTCAGCTGACACGATCGTGGTGAATGTCCAGGGTGACGAGCCACTCATGCCGCCAGGACTGATCGAACAGGTGGCCGATGATCTTGCCGATAACAGTGAGGCATCCATGGCCACTGTTGCTACCCCGCTGCTGGCAGCCGGTGAGTTTTTTGACCCCAACGTCGTGAAGGTGGTCTGTGACAAGGCGGGTTATGCGCTGTATTTCAGTCGTGCACCCATTCCCTGGGATCGTGATCTGCTGGTGGATGAGGCCAGGGCGCTGCCCATTGGTATTATGCCGCTGCGCCATATCGGCATCTATGCCTACCGTGTCGGTTATCTGAACCGTTACGCTGAAATGCGTGCCTGTCCGCTGGAACAGGCGGAACAGCTGGAGCAGTTGCGCGCGCTGTGGTACGGCGAACGCATTCATGTGGCGGAGGCCGGACAACGCCCCGGGCCGGGTGTTGATACGGAAGACGATCTGATGATTGCCGAGGAGTTGCTCAGGGCGCGTCAGGCTGACGCCTGATTCAGCCAGTGACGGATGTCCGGGTCGAGCCGCTGTGATTCATCGTACAGTTTGATGGTATGGCAGGCCTGAACCCGTCGCGTAGCTTCTCCAAACTGGTTGCCCTGGATTGTCGGGGGGGCTGTACGGGAAACGCACTGCACCACCAGCGCCTGTTCTGAATCCAGCACCTCTATGACCTGGCACGGGCGGCCACGATACTCCACCTGGTATCCAATCAGGGAACGTAACTGGCGCTTCAGCGTGTCGTCGATCATGCGCGCATTGTAACGAACAACACGAATGCGTGATAATGTTCTGCAAGTGCAATAAAATACATCAGGAAAAACCTCTAACCATGAGTAAAATAAGCATATTATTTGTCTGTATGGGTAATATCTGCCGTTCACCTACGGCCCAGGGCGTGTTTGAAAGGCTGGTGCAGGAGGCGGGCCTGGAAGCCCATGTCGAAATTGATTCGGCCGGTACGCATGCCTATCACGTCGGCGAACCACCGGACCGGCGCGCCACACAGGCGGCGGCGGGTCGTGGTATTGACCTGACCCCACAACGTGCCAGACGTGTCAGTGAAGATGATTTCGAAATGTTCGATTACGTCCTGGCTATGGACCGGGACAATCTGCAGGACCTGCGCGCCATCTGTCCTGAACATAGACAGGATCGTATCTGTTTATTGCTGGATTTTGCTGAAACCGGTCAGTCCAGTGATGTACCGGACCCTTACTATGGCGGGACACAGGGATTCGAACGTGTGCTCGACATGGTTGAGGAGGGTGCAAGGGGACTACTGGAAGATATTCGTCGGCGGATAGAACGCTAGCCCCCGTTTCGTCATACCGGCATGCGCCGGTATGACGGTAATCGCTTTACACAGACCTGGAGCGTTATTTATCTCCTGCAGCGTTTGGCTTGTCCGCACTGGAGGGAGGCGTGGCAGGTGCAGCGGTTTTTGGCGCTGGCTCAGCTTTAGCCGGTGCCGAAGCC
Source organism: Thiogranum sp. (assembly GCF_058323355.1). Taxonomy (NCBI): domain Bacteria; kingdom Pseudomonadati; phylum Pseudomonadota; class Gammaproteobacteria; order Chromatiales; family Ectothiorhodospiraceae; genus Thiogranum; species Thiogranum sp. The sequence goes on along the minus strand of NZ_JBTTIO010000020.1, from coordinate 72,909 downwards.
GTTGTTGATGCCGCTGTTGCTGCGGGCCTGGCTGCCTCAACCGGTTTGGGTGTTTCAACCGGTGCAGGAGGTTGCCGCTTTTTTTGTTCCTGAGCCGGTTTCACCTCGGCAGCGGGTTTGCTTGCTGCGGGTGCGGACGGCTTTTGTGCGACAGGTGCCCCGTCACGGTTTTCTCCGCCGGATGATGTGTTGTTTGCTGCCGGTTTGTCCTGTTTGGCAGCACCGGACTGATCGTCGCCAGAGGCGCTGTTCGGGTTCTGCGCGGCATTTCCATCACGTCGCTGACCGGAACGACGGCGCCCGCCGCGGCGGCCGCGGCGACTGCCGCTGCGTTGCTGACCCTGACCCCTGGCCTGCTCAGTGCCGGTCGTCTGTGCTGCCTCGACCTTCCCGGTTGAGGGCTTGTCTGTTGTGACTTCCCGGGTTTCCTTGCTTTCTTTGTTTTCCTTGCTGTCTTTCCTGGCCGCAGTGCTATTGCGTCGCCGGGGTTTTTGAGCCTGCCCCTGTTTGCCGGTGGCTTCGCGCTTTTCACCCTCGTTGCGACGGCTCCCCTGACTGCGTTTGCTGCCACCGGCGCGGTTGCGCCCACCCCGGTTAGTGCCGCGAGACCGGCTGCGCCGTTGAGGTTCGGGTTTTTTCTCTTCCTCGACTTCAACGGTTTTGCCGAACAGGTTTTCCCACAGACGACGGATCAGGCCGGTTGCTGGTGCCGCAGCAGGCTGCGCAGCCGGTGTGGGCGTGGGTGCCGGTGCGGAGGGCGTCACGGACTGAACAGCGGGTTTTTCAGCTTCCGGTGCCTTGCTCTCGCGCAATGCAGCCGAAATGTCGATTTCTTCCTCTTGCTGTATCAGCTTATGGCTGGTTGCGCCTTCCTCACCGCTGAGTTCATCAGCCCTCACCCGTTTGATTTCGTAGTGCGGCGTTTCCAGGCTGGGCGTGGGAATCAATGTGACGCTCAGTTTGTGCCGTTGTTCAAGATTGAACAGGATGTCGCGTTTTTCGTTGAGCAGGTAGGTGCCAACATCGACAGGGACGCGTGCAATGATGCGCCCGGTTTTTTCCTTCATGGCATCTTCTTCAATGATACGAAGGATCGACAGCGCCAGCGATTCCACGCCACGCACGGTGCCCTGGCCGTTACAGCGCGGGCAGACGATCTGGCTGGACTCGCCCAGCGACGGGCGCAACCGCTGGCGTGACATTTCCAGCAGGCCGAACCGCGAAATACGGCCAACCTGCACGCGTGCGCGGTCGATGCGCAAGGCGTCGCGCAGGCGGTTTTCCACCTCGCGCTGGTGCCTGGTCGGTTGCATGTCGATGAAGTCGATCACAATCAGGCCGCCCATGTCGCGCAGGCGCAGCTGGCGGGCAATTTCGTCAGCGGCTTCGAGGTTGGTATTTAACGCTGTTTCCTCGATGTCACTGCCCCTGGTGGCACGCGCCGAGTTAATGTCGATGGAGATCAACGCCTCGGTGTGGTCGATGACAATGGCGCCGCCTGCCGGCAGGGTGACTTCACGCTGGAAAGCCGTTTCAATCTGGGTTTCGATCTGGTAGCGGGAGAACAGTGGCACCGGATCGTCGTAAAACTTGAGCTTGGGCAGGTTGTGAGGCATGACCTGGGTCATGAACTCGACAGCACGCTGATAGACCTCCTTGTCATCAATGAGGATTTCACCAATGTCACTGCGCAGGTGATCGCGCAGGGCGCGGATAATGACATTGCTTTCCTGGTAGATCAGGAAAGGGGCAGGGCGTTCTTCAGCGGCCTTGGCGATGGATTCCCAGAGATGAATCAGATAGTCCAGATCCCACTGCAGTTCTTCGCTCTGTCGACCGACGCCGGCAGTGCGCACAATCAGCCCCATGGTGTCGGGGTACTCCAGCTGCGCCATGGCATCCCGGACAATACTGCGATCTTCACCCTCGATCCGGCGCGATACGCCACCGGCGCGGGGGTTGTTGGGCATCAGGACAAGGTAGCGGCCGGCCAGACTGATGAACGTGGTGAGTGCGGCGCCCTTGTTGCCGCGTTCTTCCTTCTCGACCTGGACGATGATTTCCTGGCCTTCGCGCAGGGCTTCCTTGATGGAAACGCGGCCACTGCCTTCACCGGCGCCTTCACGGTAATAGGTACGGGCGACTTCCTTCATGGGCAGGAAGCCGTGGCGCTCGGCGCCATAGTCAACAAAAGCGGCTTCGAGGCTGGGCTCGATGCGGGTTATTTTGCCTTTGTATACGTTGGATTTCTTTTGGCCGCGGGAAGGTACCTCAATATCGAGATCGAAGAGCTTCTGGCCGTCCACCAGAGCCACACGCAGCTCTTCGGGCTGCGTGGCGTTGATAAGCATACGTTTCATTTGATTTTTCTCTCATGCGCTCGACCATGTCGCGATGGCGCGCCGTGATTCTCACAGGAACAGGCTCAGGATGGCGCACAGCACAAGGTGCGCCGGAGGATCGAATCAGCCAGGTGACGGATCCGGCGAGCAGGCCAGTAATCAAAGCTATCGTTAACGACACAGGAGCAACCAGTAGTTGTTCGTCGGTTAAAAACAGTAGAAGCCCGATAAAGCGCTTCTGCTCGATCCCCGGGCATGGCGTACTGCGACTGCCCGGTGGAAACGAATAGGGTTCAGTTGCCGGCAGAGCGCGGAAACTCCTTTCCGGTTCAGCTGCGCGAGCGGCTCTGACTATAGCAGTCCAACCCCGTGATATCAAACGCTTATTAGTATTCCAAGTCGTTCATATTCCATGAAATTGGCGCAGATTCACAAGCAGTCCGGCGACGACGCTGGTAGAATGCGCGCGCATGGAGAATACGCACAGGCCCAGCGTACAGTGGGTGGATATCAGTGACGGGCAGGCCGGGCAGCGCATCGACAATTTTCTCCTGCGTGTGCTCAAGGGCGTTCCGAAAAGTCGCATCTACCGGCTGTTGCGCAAGGGTGAAGTGCGCGTCAATCGTGGTCGTATCCGCGCCGATTACCGCCTGAAGGCGGGCGATCAGGTGCGGATTCCGCCTGTTCGGGTCGCTGAAACGCGCAAGGCCGAGCCGACTACGGGGGCAGTAGACACGCTGGCCAAAAGTATCCTCTATGAAGATGACCGGCTGCTGGTGCTGGACAAGCCCTCGGGCATGGCCGTGCATGGCGGCAGTGGTCTGAGCTACGGCGTGATCGAGGCATTGCGTGCGCTGCGACCCGATGCCCCTTACCTGGAACTGGTGCACCGGCTCGACCGTGATACCTCGGGCTGCCTGTTGATTGCCAGGCGTCGCAGTGAGTTACGCACGCTACATGAATTATTGCGCAACGGCGGGGTCGAAAAGCGTTACCTGCTGCTGGTGCAGGGTGACTGGAGCCAGGGGCCGTGGAAAATCAACGCCCCGTTGCGCAAGAACCAGATGCAGGGCGGTGAGCGTATTGTGCGCGTCGACCCGGAAGGCAAGACGGCATTGACGCATTTCCGTTTTCTGGAGCGTTATGCCAACGCCAGTCTTATGGAGGCCGAACTCAAGACCGGCCGCACGCACCAGATTCGTGTCCACGCAGCGCACGCAGGACACCCGTTGGCGGGCGATACGAAGTACGGGGATGCCGGCTTCAACCGCGAGTTGCGCAGGCTGGGGCTGAAACGCCTGTTTCTGCATGCACATTTTGTTGCCTTCCGCGACCCGGAAAGGCAGCGTGAGATTGAGGTCAGTGCACCGTTGGCGCCTGATTTGAGAAAACTGATTCAGCAACTGGAGTGATGGTCCGATACAGGCCGGATGTATAAGGAAATGGACAGTAAAGCGAGAAACCTTCCGTCAGCCGTAAGGCTGATTGTGTTTGACTGGGACGGAACCCTGATGGATTCGGAAACCCAGATTGTGCACGCCCTTCAGTCGTCAATCGAGGAGTTGGCGCTGGAAGCCCGCAGTGTTGACGAATGTCGAAATATTATCGGTCTGGGCTTGCAGGAAGCCATAGACGCCCTCTACCCGGGGCAGGATGACGGCTTCAACCAGCGCTTCGTGGAATGTTACCGGCGTCACTGGTTTTCCGGTACACAGCAATCGGACCTGTTTCCGGGCAGCCGGGAGACCCTGTTGCTGCTGAAAGAGGCGGGCTTCGAGCTGGCGGTGGCCACGGGCAAGGGCCGCACCGGTCTGGACCGGGTGCTGGCCGATACCGGTCTGGAAAATCTGTTTTCCGTTACCCGCTGTTCCGATGAAACACAGTCCAAGCCGCATCCACAGATGTTGCAGGAAATTCTGCAGGAAACACGTATTGAGGCCAGGCAGGCACTGATGGTCGGCGACACCGAATACGATCTGAAGATGGCCAACGAGGCTGGCGTCGGCCCTGTCGCGGTCAACTATGGCGTGCACGCCCGCGAACGCCTGCTCCGGCACGGCCCGCTGGTCTGTCTGGACAATATCACCGAACTGGTTGACTGGCTGGCGGAACAGCAATGGCTTGATCCCGGCCGCATCAAACATGAACCCCTTGCTTCGTAAACTGAGGTAGTACATATGACATCGAATCAGGACACCGATCCGACACAGGAAAAAACCGCTGAATGGCAGCGCGATCTTATCCGGAAACTGGCAACCTCCTCGCTGGCCGAGCAGCGCCGCGCACGCCGCTGGGGAATCTTTTTCAAATTCCTGACCTTCGCCTACCTGGTCGGGATAGTGGTCCTGTATACACCCAGCATCGACATGGATGCTGACGAACACAAACGCCATACCGCGCTGGTCGAACTGAAGGGCGTGATTTCAGCGGATGAAGAGGCCAATGCCGATAATATTGTCAGCGGTTTACGCGATGCGTTTAAAAACAAAAATACTGCTGGCGTCATACTGCGTATCAACAGTCCAGGCGGCAGCCCGGTGCAGGCAGGTTATATTAACGATGAGATCGGGCGCCTGCGCAGCAAGTATCCCGATATCCCGCTGTATGTCGTTATCGCGGACATCTGTGCCTCGGGCGGTTATTACGTTGCCGCGGCGGCTGACAGGATCTATGCGGACAAGGCCAGTATTGTCGGCTCTATCGGTGTACGCATGGACGGTTTTGGTTTTGTCGGAACCATGGAAAAGCTGGGCGTGGAACGCCGCCTGTTGACCGCCGGGGAACACAAGGGTTTTCTCGACCCTTTCCTGCCGGCCAGGGCGTCTGATGTCGCCCACGTCCAAAAGCTGCTGGCTGATATTCACTCGCAATTTATCAATACGGTACGTGCAGGTCGTGGCGATCGGCTGAAGGAGACGCCGGAGCTGTTCAGTGGTTACGTCTGGACCGGCGAACAGGCCATCGACCTGGGGCTGGTTGACGAACTGGGCAACGCCAGTTACGTGGCGCGCGAGGTAATCGGTGCGGAGGCGATTGTCGATTACACGCCGCAAGAAGACCTGTTCCAGAAATTCAGCAAGAAATTCGGTACGGCGCTGGGGCAGGGTGTTGGCAAGGTGTTGATGAGTGGAAGTATGAGTTTGCAGTAAACAGGCGGGAAAGCCATATGTCGCAACCGTCCGTCCGGTTGAAACTTTCCGGTGATGCATTGTCAGAGGTGGACCCGGTACCCTTGGCACAACTTCTTCAGGCAGGGGTATCTTCCTGGTGCGGAATCTTTGTTCTTCCCTGGGCTGGCGTGATGGTGGGCGTACAGTCGAAGCCGTCTATGAGTGGAAGTTATGACAACCGGTCCAGGATAAATCCGCCCTAAACCCGGAACCCGTTCAGCCGATAGCTACAGGGATCGCGTTTCTATCAAAGGATTGCCACTATGAGTCAGGCCGCAGTATCAGATTTAACCCACAGCATGGCCGATGCATTGAATGCCTTCACGTTCTGGGTAGGCGACAGCCTGTTCGCCATAAACCTGGATAATGTCCTGTCTGTAGAGCAGGATAACAATGCAATCCAGCCCGATCCCTTCCAGGGGCGTGGTGCGCTGGGCATCATCAAGCATCATGGCGTACCTGTCAGGGTTTTCGATTTTGCGGAATTCCTCGGCATAAGCTCCTGCAGCGAACAAAAGGAAGCCTTGATCAGCACGCTGGTTGCCCGTGAACAGGACCATATCGATTGGCTGAATGCCCTCGAGCACTCAATAAAAACGGATGAAGCTTTCACCAGGGCGCGCAACCCTCACCAGTGTGAATTTGGTCAGTGGTACGATCATTATGAAACACGCGATGAGGAACTGAAGGAAATCCTGATCCAGTTTGACAAGCCTCACAAGCGCATCCATGCCATGGCTGACCGGTTGTTGAACCTCAAGGACAAGGGGCATGCCGAGCAGGCACTGAAGGAACTTGCTGTAGAGCGTGATACTACGCTGGTCGAGTTGCGCCGCCTTTTTGACCGTGCATGCGGGCAGATCCGAGACAGTATCCGCTCGGTCTCCCTGTTTGTTACGGTTGACGGGAAAACACCGCGTGTTGCACTTCGGCTGAATGAGATCAGCGATATGGTAAGTTTTACACCGGAACAAATTACCACTACCAGCGCGCTGGGTGTCGGCCAGAATGAAAGACTGGCCAGTACGATGCAGGGTTATCTCAGTACAGGCAGCGACAAGGACTGTTTGCTGATAGACGTCAATGGTCTGCTGGAGACAATACTGACCTGAATGACGCCTGGTAAAGCGCTGGCATTTCTTCCCCGCGCCGGCATGACGAATCCTGTCATTAGCCGCCTGTCCCTTTGCGTGCTTTGCGACTCCGCGAGCGCATCAATTCAGTTTTTCGCGCTTCGCGATTGATAAATATACGCAGTGCATCGTGAAGGGATTTGAGACTGTCTTGTGACATGGGAGATAGTCGGATTTATGCCACATACAAGTCAATTTACTGACGATATGTCGCACGCCCGGCGTGCATCCTTTCACACAGCAAGCTCAAATGTTCCAGAAATCCCGTATCTGGCGGAGAAAAAAGCAGCCGGTTTCTGTGTTGTAGTGCTGGCATGACTCATGCATCAGGCGTTTGGAAACAACGCGCATCGAGGTGACAGGAATATCTTTGATGGCGCTCAGCTGTTCTTAAGTCAGATCGGATGTTGCCGCTAGCGCGGCTGAATAGCAGATTGTATGGAGCAGGTGTATGACACAAGTGGAGTATGAAACCGACAAAGCGGTGGAAGCCATACAGTTACCCGAACAACTTACCATTGCACAGTCCGGTGAATTCCACCAGCAGTTCGTAGCACTCATCGAAAAAGGCACAGATATTGTTCTTGACGGTGCTGCCGTTACCCGGATCGATACCGCATTTATCCAGCTTCTATATCAGGTTCAACGCACCTTGCGGGAAGCCAGCAATTGCCTGCGCTGGGTTAATGCCAGTGAGGCAATTACCCGCTCAGTAGAACTTCTGGGTATGCGCGAACACCTGGCTTTGACTGAAGCCAATTGAGACTCAGGGACAGAGAGACCAGGGAGTACCTACCAAATGGCAACAATACTTGCAGTAGACGATTCAAATTCCATGCGGCAGATGGTGAGCTTTACCCTCAAGCAGGCCGGGCATACCGTTACAGAGGCGGCTGATGGTGTTGAAGCCCTCGCGCTGGCGAAAAAAAGCAGTTTCAATCTGGTGATATCCGACGTGAATATGCCACGTATGGATGGAATCGCCCTGATCAAGGAACTGCGAACATTACCCGATTACAAATTTACACCGTTACTGATGCTGACGACCGAATCAGGCACGGACAAGAAGCAGGAAGGCAAGGCGGCAGGAGCAACAGGCTGGATCGTAAAGCCGTTCAATCCTGACCAGTTACTTTCCACCGTCAAACGTGTACTGGGATAATTACCGATGACAATTGACGTCAGTCAGTTTCATCAGGTCTTTTTCGAGGAAAGCTTCGAAGGCCTGGAAGCCATGGAAAATGCGCTACTGGATCTCAGCCAGGGCGTAGACGATCCCGAACTGATTCACCTGATTTTTCGTTCTGCGCACTCGATCAAGGGTGGTTCCGGCACCTTCGGTTTTACCGCTGTCGCCGGCTTTACCCACGTAATGGAGACCCTGCTCGATCAGATGCGGGAGGGCGAGCGGGAAATCACCAGTGATGCACTGAATTTGTTGCTGGAATCCGGTGATGTATTGCGCAATATGCTGGAAGCAGCGCGAGATGATGGGGAATTCGATGCTGAGCGGGCTGCTGCGATCCAGTCGCAACTGGAAGCCATGCTGGGAAAGCGTGAAGATTCAGGCACTAATACTCCTGAGTCGGCAGTAGCGGGAAGTGGCACAGAAGGTTGGCTGATCGACTTCAGGCCATACACTGAACTGTTGAAAACCGGGAATGACCCGGTACGCATGTTCCGTGAACTTGCAGAACTCGGTGAGCTGAAGGCAGAAGTCATTACCGACGCACTACCTCCGTTCGACGATTTCGATCCGGAAGAATGTCACCTGTCCTGGAAGTTGACCGTTAAGGGAGACGTTTCGCGTGAACAGCTGGACGAGATTTTTGAGTGGGTCGATGGCGATTGTGACCTCAGTATCGAACCACTGGTTACCGGGCAGTCCGAAGCCTCAGGCACAAGTCATTCACAACCCACCCAGGTGAAAAGCAAGACTGAAACGCCGACAGTCAAGCGTGTGGAAAAGGCAGAAGACAGGCGACAAGGCGACGACCGTCGCAAAGGCGACCGGCGTTCCGTCAATACCGCAGACAGCTCTATCCGGGTAAGCATCCAGAAGATCGATGAGCTGATCAATATGGTCGGAGAGCTGGTGATCACCCAGTCCATGCTGGGGCAGGTCGGCAGCGGTGAAATTGAGGAATTCGATGCTTCCCGACTGGAAAAACTGCGCGATGGCCTGCAGCAGCTGGAACGCAATACGCGTGAGTTGCAGGAAAGTGTCATGCAGATCCGTATGCTGCCAATCAGTTTCTCGTTTAATCGTTTCCCGCGCCTGGTGCATGACCTGTCATCCCGGCTTGGTAAAAAGATCGAACTGAAAATTTCGGGTGAAGGTACCGAACTTGACAAGACTGTGATGGAGAAGATCGGTGACCCGCTGGTTCACCTTGTACGCAACTCACTGGATCACGGTATTGAAATGCCAGAGGAGCGCCTTGCCCGTGGCAAACCTGAAACCGGCGTTATACACCTGAACGCCTATCACCAGGGTGGAAATATCGTTATTGAGATTTCTGACGATGGTGGTGGACTGCCTGCTGAAAAGATCCTTGCCAGGGCACGTGAGCGCGGCCTGGTTGCGGCGGATGAAGAACTGAGTCATGAGCGTATTCTGGAGCTGATCTTTGAGCCTGGATTCTCAACGGCCGATGTGGTGAGCGATGTATCAGGACGTGGTGTGGGCATGGATGTCGTGCGCCGCAACATCAAGGATCTTGGCGGTGCGATCGAAGTGCAGTCAATAGCAGGCGAAGGTTCGACGTTCATTATACGCCTGCCACTGACACTGGCGATTCTCGATGGCCAGTTGCTCAGTGTCGGGGATGAAACTTTCATTATGCCTCTGATATCCATTGTTGAGTCGCTTCAGGTTGATAGCGCTATGGTGAATTCAGTTGCGGGTAACACGGAAATGTACAGGCTTCGCGATGACTACATCCCGATTGTGCGCCTCTACGGGATTTTTGGTATTGAACCCAAAACAACGTGTCTTGAACAAGCTCTGCTGGTTGTCGTTGAGCACGAGGGGCACAAGATCGGCCTCATGGTCGATGAACTGCTGGGACAGCAACAAGTGGTCATAAAGAGCCTGGAAACCAACTACCGGCGCGTAGAGGGACTTTCCGGGGCAACTATTCTGGGTGATGGCACTGTGGCCCTGATTCTTGACGTGGGTGGCCTCATTAGTTTGAGTGGCAGTGCAGGACCGGCCGAACGGCGCTCTGCCGGCGATGAACAGGCAGCATAAGGAAACATCATGGAAACAGCACAGGTTGAAGCGAAGATTGAAGCGGCCTCCATGGCCATTGGTCTTACAGGTGACGAAGACCAGTACCTGACCTTCCTGCTTGACGGTGAAGAATATGGGGTGGATATCCTGCGCATTCAGGAAATCAAGGGCTGGGACCGTATTACCCATATTCCCAATACACCGGAATATATTCTGGGTGTAATAAATCTTCGTGGTGCCATTGTCCCGGTTGTCGATCTGCGCCAGCGTTTCGGGATGCCGGCTGTTGCCTACGGTGCAACGACAGTTGTGATCGTACTCAAGGTAAAGGGTGAAGACAGAGAGCGTATCATGGGTGTCGTCGTGGATGCTGTGTCAGACGTGTACGACATACCCGAGTCAGAGCTCAAAGCGGCACCACCCGGCACGGCAAACAGCATTATGGAGTCGGTACGTTCACTGGCAACAGTTGACGAAAAGATGGTCATCCTTCTGGATGTTGATCATCTTCTCAATACCAGTGAATTATCCGCTATGGACAAAATATCAGGATAGGACCGGATGATGGTGCAACGCAGCCGAACATTCCGACAAAAACGACAGCCCAGACAGGGATGGCGTAGCGAATTATGGCTGTGGATACTGAGTGGACTGGTATGGATGGGGTAAGCTGATGACGATGAAGAAAACCCGGAAAAAAGCCGGACAGTGCCCAATGACGCAAGGCCTGGTGGATAACGAACCCGGTGAGGCGACCGATGAACTGAAAGGTCTCGAACGACGCACGACCGGAAACCGGCGGAAATCGTCACGCCGAAAATCGGATGATTCCATGACACCGGAACAGGTTGAAGCGGAGACACGTATTGCACTGCTGGAGAATTCCTTCGCACTGCTTGCAGGTGAGGCAGAAGCACTGGTCGCGAGGTTCTATGAGGAACTGTTCAAACGCTATCCGGCTGTACAACCGCTGTTTGCCAATACGGACATAAAGAAACAGCAGAAAAAACTGCTGGCCGCACTGAAGCTGGTGGTCAACAGTCTGCGGAAACCGGATGCGCTTCACAAGGCGCTGACGGATCTGGGAAGAAAACATATTGAATACGGCGCTGAACCGGAACACTACGCTGCTGTTGCCGGGACTTTGCTGGATGTCATGGCAGAGTTTGCCGGAAAGGCATGGACGAATGATGTCAGGGAGGCCTGGACGCAAGCATTGAACCAGGTTGCTGAAGTAATGATTGAAGCAGGAGAGGCAGAAATGGCCACGAGTAAAAAGGCAGTACAGGACAGTGTTGCACAGGCAGCCGGATCATCATGGGAAGATCTCGGTATCATGAAGGATATCCTGGAACAGGCGCCCTACAATATCATGATTGCCGATGCAGACGAGAATATCGTTTTCGTCAATCGCAAGGCGCGCGAGGTTCTGGGGGCCGTTGAGGGTGAACTGGCCGAGTACCTGCCCGGCTTCGAAGCCGACAAGGTGGTTGGAGGCAGTATCCACCGCTATCACAAGGATCCGCAGGCCATCAAACATATCCTGCATAGTCTGGGCAAGGATGACAGGCGTGTTGGCGCGATTACTCCCGGCAATTTCTATTTTGCGCACGAAACGCGCGTTCTCTATGACCGTGATGGAAACCGCGCAGGTTATGTCGTGCAATGGAACGATATAACCGAACAGCGTAAACGCGAAGACGATGTTGCCCGCCTGGAAGGCGCTGTACAGAATGCCATGACGGCCATGATGATGGTTGACCGCGATTTGATCATTACTTCGGCTAACCAGGCGACTATTGACCTGCTGACCAGGCACCAGGATATATTGCGCCAGGAATTCCCCGGGTTCGATGTTGAAAAACTGGTTGGAACGTGCATCGATGTCTTCCACAGGAATCCTGCGCATCAGCGTAAACTTCTTTCGGATGCGTCGAATTTACCCTATTCGACGGATATCAATATTGGGCCGTTGACATTCAATCTGAATGTTACGGCGATCTTCGACGCAGACCGGAATTATGTCGGGAATACGCTGGAATGGTCCGATGTCACCGAACAGCGTGCACGGGAACTTGAGGTTGCCCGTCTGCAGTCAGCAGTCGATGGCGCCCAGGCCAATCTGATGATCTGTGATACTGATCTGAATATTACTTACGTCAATCCTGCTGTCAAAGACATGCTGAGCAATCGTGAAGCGGATTTGCGAAAAGTATTCCCCGGTTTCAGCGTTGCGGACCTGGTCGGATCCAATATTGACCAGTTCCACAAGAATCCGGCCCACCAGCGAGCACTGCTCAGTGACCCGAAGAATTTACCTGCTTTTGCCGAGATTCAGGTGGCCGGTCTCGAATTTACGGTCAACGCCACGGCAATACTCGACCACCAGGGTAACTGGATGGGCAATATGGTTGAATGGCGTGATATCACCGAGCAGAAAGAAGCTGAACGCCAGATCGAACAATTGATCGAGGCCGCTTCTGCCGGTGAGCTTGACAGCCGTCTGGATCCGGAGCAATTCCAGGGTTTTGCGCGCAACGTTGCCAGTGGTATCAACGCATTGCTCGACGCCATGGTTGACCCGATGCAGGCCACTGCCGAGGTGGTCAAGGCACTGGCGGAAGGAGATCTTACCCGTACCATGAACGGGGACTACCAGGGACAGTTCTCCGAGCTTAAATCTGCGGTCAATGGTTCGGTTGAGAACCTGTTGCAGATCGTTGGTGAGATACGTAACACAGCAGACAGTATTGGCAGTGCTGCCGGTGAATTGTCACGTGGCAATACCGATCTGAGTCAGCGTACTGAAGAAATGGCATCCAGTCTGGAGGAAACGGCCTCCAGCATGGAAGAAATGACCAGTACCGTTCGTCAGAATGCCGACAACGCGCGTCAGGCAAATCAACTGGCGGCCGGCGCGCGAGAACAGGCTGAAAAAGGTGGGGAAGTGGTCGGCCGGGTTGTCGCTGCCATGGGCGCGATCAATGACTCCAGCAAGGAGATTGCCGATATCATCAGTGTTATCGATGAGATTGCTTTCCAGACTAATCTTCTTGCCCTGAATGCCGCGGTTGAAGCTGCGCGTGCCGGAGAGCAGGGGCGCGGGTTTGCCGTTGTGGCTGCAGAGGTGCGTAATCTTGCCCAGCGCAGTGCGGGCGCCGCCAAGGAAATCAAGAGTCTCATCAAGGACAGCGTGGACAAGGTAGAAGAGGGAAGCCGGCTGGTCGACGAGTCCGGTTCCACGCTGGAAGAGATCGTTAATTCAGTGAAGAAGGTATCGGATATCATTGCTGAAATTGCAGCGGCGAGTGAAGAGCAGTCACAGGGAATTGAACAGGTCAACAAGGCCGTGACACAGCTGGATGAAGTCACCCAGCAGAACGCAGCATTGGTTGAAGAGGCTGCTGCGGCAAGTGAAGCCATGGATGACCAGGCCCAGGGTTTGACAACCTTGATGAACCGCTTCCATACCGGTGACCAGGAATTTGCAGGATCTGCACCTGCAACAACTACAGCTACATCTCGCAGACAGGAACGCACTACAGCACCGGCAGTGCGAAAATCTGCGCCTCGCCGGACATCAACACGGAAAACGGATGATGAGTGGGAAGAGTTCTGATCTGTAAGCTTTATGTATCTCGCCGTGGCAATAAAATATTGCCACGGCATTCACCTGACATAAGGAATTACGTGGCTCATGCTGGCCAGATCACACCCGCAACGCGAAAGGGAATTTGAATTTACCTCGTCCGATTTCGAGACAGTGCGGAAAACACTCTATGAGCAGGCCGGTATCTCCCTCAATGACGGGAAAGCGGATCTCGCCTATGGGCGTCTGGCGCGACGCCTGCGCAATCTGCAGATGTCCCGTTTCGCTGACTACCTGGCCTATGTGAATTCAGACAAGGGTGAAAGTGAGATGGTGCATTTTATCAATGCACTTACCACTAACCTGACCGCATTCTTCCGTGAGCCTCACCATTTTGAATTCCTTGCGAAGACCGCACTTCCGGAAATCGCACGACGTCACCACCGCGATCGGCGTGTGCGTGTCTGGTCTGCGGGTTGTTCGACTGGTGAGGAGCCTTACTCTATTGCCATAACGCTGTCTGAATCGCCTGTTGTCAGTACATCATGGGATACAAAACTGCTTGCCACAGACCTGGACTCCAATGTTGTTGAAACAGCCCGCGAAGGAAGGTACGCCGTGAAACGCATAGAAGGACTTTCTGCTGCACGTGCCAGGAAATGGTTTCACCCTCTTCCGGGGGGTAGTGAAGTCCAGGTGAAGGATTCGCTGCAGGATATCATTACTTTCAAACAACTTAACCTGATGCACGACTGGCCGATGCGGGGTCCATTCGACATTATCTTCTGTCGCAACGTGGTAATTTATTTCGACAAGCCAACCCAGAAGCAATTGTTTAACCGTTACGCCGACATGTTGACTGGTGGGGGTTACCTGTTTCTTGGGCACTCTGAAACCATGCACAATCTGTCCGACCGGTTCGAACTGATCGGTAAAACAATCTACAGGAAGGTCGGGTAAGCATGGTTTTCCAGCAGCGCCCGCTTCCGGCCGGTCAGGAGCAGGCACCCGTACTGCGTGGATTCGAGCACATACGCCGCTACTGGGATCGGGCACATAACTGTTTCGCGGCAAAAATTCTGCCGGGCGAATATTATGTGACGTGCGCGGATGAAGCCGTTATCACTTCACTGGGTTCCTGCGTATCCGCCTGTATTCGCGACCGGGTATTTGGTGTTGGAGGTATGAATCATTTCATGTTGCCCGAAGCCGCGGGGCACAAACAGGTTCATGCCGGTGACCTGACCGAGGCGGCACGCTATGGTTCCTATGCCATGGAACAGCTGATCAATGAGATCCTCAAGGCTGGTGGACGTCGGGATAATCTTGAAGTCAAACTGGTTGGCGGGGGGCGTGTCATAGCCGCCATGGACAGCGATGTGGGTAAACGCAATATTGATTTTGCCCTGGAATATATCGCCAAGGATGGATTGACAGTAGCCGGTTCAGACCTGGGAGGGGAGTCGCCAAGGCGGGTCGTGTATTTCCCTGCGAGCGGAAGGGTTCGGGTAAAGAAACTGCGCAGCCAGGAAGTCATTGCCCGGGAACGCGCCTACCGTGAGAAAGTCAGTCACCAGCATATCGAAGGCGATGTCGAGTTGTTCTAGGAATTATTGTTTATGTCAGGTTCAACACTGAAAAAAGATAAACAGAAAATCCGCGTGCTGGTTGTTGATGACTCGGCACTGATACGCAAGATTCTGACAGAAATGCTTGAAAAAGATCCCGCTATCGAGGTCGTCGGGACAGCCCAGGACCCGATTATGGCGCGGGAGAAGATCAAGCAACTGAAGCCGGATGTTTTGACGCTGGATGTTGAAATGCCAAAAATGGACGGCGTTACCTTCCTGCGCAATTTAATGCGTCTGCGTCCAATGCCGGTAGTGATGGTCTCGACACTGACGCAGAAGGGCAGCGATATCACGCTGGATGCACTGGAGCTCGGTGCTGTTGATTTTGTTTCCAAGCCGACTGTGGACATTGCGCATTCGCTCGGAGACTATGCCGATGAAATCATCTCCAAGGTCAAGACTGCGTCGACAGCCCGTGTAAGGGAATTGAAGCCTGTTGCAGAACGCCACAGCGCAGATGCAGTATTGCCTGCTGTACGCGGAAAGCATTTCAGGACCACAGACAAACTCATTGCGCTTGGTGCTTCAACAGGAGGCACTGAGGCAATACGTGAGGTCCTGGAAGTCATGCCGGCCGACAGTCCGGCAATAGTCATAAGTCAACATATACCGGAAGCTTTCAGCAGGCCTTTCTCTGAACGCATGAACCGTTGCTCACAAATGACGGTCAGTCAGGCTGAGGATGGCGAGCAGATACTGCCGGGGCACGTATATATAGCACCCGGAGACAGTCACCTGCTGGTTGTGCGCGATGGCGCACGTTTCCGATGTAAATTAAGCGATGGCCCGCCGGTCAACAGGCATCGCCCCAGTGTCGATGTCATGTTTCGTTCGGTGGCACAAAATGTCGGACCGAATGCGGTATCTGTGCTGCTGACAGGTATGGGAACTGACGGCGCCCAGGGTATGCTGGAAATGCGCGAAGCCGGCGCGCATACACTTGTTCAGGATGAAGCCAGCAGTGTTGTCTGGGGTATGCCCGGAGAGGCCGTGGCGCTGGGTGCCGCAGAACAGCAGGTGGCACTGTCGAAAATGGCCAGATGTATACAAAAAGTTTTGTTGAAAGGATAAAGCCCGCCGGCCAGTGGGCGTTATTGTAGTGTAGTAAAGGAGTTGCTATCTCGTGTCAGAAACACCATTGAATCCCGTTCAGTTTAGCTGGTTGCGCGCACTTGTCCCGGGTATTGCGGGAACGCTGGCTGTTATGGCTGGGACTGCCCTGGGCTGGCTGGGTGAGGTTGATGCCTTGACACTGCTGTTGCTGGCCGCCAGCTGGGGGGCAGGTATCGTGTGGGCTGGACGCCGGGTATCTATTGCGACGCTAAATGAAAACGAAACCGCTACCAATGCGGTGTCTGTGGATGAATTGAGAGAGATATGCACACCGATAAAAAGTCTCCTGGCGGGCGAGGTTGACGGTACGCGAGATGAAGTACAACGTGTCAGCAATATCGTGCGCGACGCTATTGCGAACCTTACAGACAGTTTTCATAACCTGGGTGCCAGCAGTCAGCGTGAAGAGGAAATGATCCACGGGATTATCGAATATGGTTCCGGCGACAGCAATCAGCATTCTTTTCTCACTGAGGCAAGTGAACTGATGCAGAATTTTATCGATACGCTGATTGATGTCAGCAAACAGTCCGTCGAGACAGTACATCGAATCGATGACATGGTGGATCACATGGATGGTGTATTCAGGTTGCTGGAAGACGTCAAGAATATTGCCGACCAGACCAATCTGCTGGCCTTGAACGCGGCTATTGAGGCCGCACGGGCTGGTGAGGCAGGCCGGGGTTTTGCCGTAGTGGCTGATGAAGTCCGCCAGTTGTCAATGCGCTCAAATAAGCTGAATGAGGAAATTATTGCTGGTGTAAACGCCGGCAAGCAGGCAATCGCAGCGGTTCGTGAGACAGTCGGCGCAATGGCGTCACGAGATATGAATGTGGCAATTGCTGGCAAGGAACGCGTCGATGAGGCATTCACGCGTTCTGAAAAATATAACCTTTTTGTGGCAGAGCAGATAGGTCACCTGGGTAAAATCAGTGATTCGATCAGTAGTGATGTCGGGAATGCTGTTCGTTGTATGCAGTTTGAGGACATGGTTACCCAGTCCATGGCTGCTGCCGGGATTCACCTTCAGCGTCTGAATCAACTCGAGGGAATGGTGGAACGACTGGTTGACCTTTGCGCTGCACCGGATAGCGAGGTGTTGTCCGGCCTTAAGGCAGATATAGACGCATTTGCTGACAGCAGGATTGACAGCAGGGACAAGGCCGTCGTTCAAAACTCTCTGGATGGTGGTGAAGTTGAATTATTCTAGCGAAGAATAGTGGTGCTGTTGCTCAGGGCGGGGCCTGACGTAGAGAAAATACTGCGTATTGCGAATTTCGATAAATTGCTGGATATGCCTTCGGCCTGATCAGGGTATGCTGATACCCGCTTCATTCAACCAGCTCACCAGCCGTATCAACGGTAAACCTACCAGTGCATTCGGATCGTCGCCCTGCATGGTTTCAAACAGGCTGATACCGAGCGCCTCGGACTTGAAACTTCCCGCGCAGTTGTAGGGCTGCTCTGCACGCAGGTAGCGATCGATCTGTTCTGGAGACAGTTGTCGGAAAGTTACTGTATAGGTCACAAGATCCGTGCGCGCCTCGCCACTTGTCGCATCATACAGGCACAACCCGGTAAGGAAGTCGACGCGCTGTCCGGATAACTGTGCAAGCTGCTGGCAGGCTTTTTCATGGTTACCGGGTTTTCCTAATACTTCGTCTCCACATACCGCGACCTGGTCCGAGCCGATAATCAGCGCGTCAGGGAAAGCCTGTGCGCCGGCACGCGCCTTGGCTTCGGAGAGCCGTACTACAAGTGAACGAGGGCTTTCATTTTCAAGGCGGGTTTCGTCAACCTCGGATGAGAGGGTTTCAAACGGAATCTGCAATTTCTCCAGCAGGGCGCGGCGAAACGGAGACGTGGAGGCAAGGATCAGTGTTCTTTTCTGGCGCATTCGGGTTCAGACCTGGGAAAAGTACTGTTTCAGATAATCGTCGAAGCTCAATACATCGGCCGCCTCGCGGGCCTTCTGGTCTTCGACAGACTTGCTTGCAAGCGCGCTGTAAAAACGCTGTTTTTCTTCTTTCATGGGCAGGTTGGTGAAGAAGTGATGGTGTATTTCCGACATGCGCCTGGCGAAGTGGTAGAAGCCTTCGCCACGGTCACGCATTTCCTGGAGCATCCGCGCGGACGGTGTCAGTTCAGGGTTTTCGACTTTTTTCTGTTGTGACGCCAGGGCATTGCAGTAAGGCGATCCTTCTGTGCTCTTGTCAAGCAGATCACACACACCCTCCATCTCGGACAGCAGTTCACTTGCCCAACGGCTGAGCAGGACGGGTTCATTGTCACGTGTCAGTTTCAGTTGGGGATCCCGCCCCTGGTGCGCGGTCTTCAGCTCGTTTTCATCAATCGCCCGACGCTCGCTGTGGCTGATTGGCGGGCTTTCGTGCAGCAGGCAGAACAGCAGGAAGCACTCCAGGAAATACATCTGTCGCTCGTTGATGCCAAGCGGGTCAAAGGCATTGACATCGAGTGAGCGTAATTCAACATAAGCGACACCCCGGCGGCGTAGTGCCAGAGACGGCATTTCATTACCGGTGACAATCTGTTTGGGGCGGATGGTGCTGTAATATTCGTTCTCAATCTGCAGAATATTGGCGTTCAGTTGACGCCATTCACCATTGACTTTTACCCCGATCTTCTCAAACTCCGGGCAGGGCGTGGTGATGGCGCAGATCAGGCTATCAATGTAACTTTGCAGGTTATCGTAGTTGGCCTTGATACCGGTTTCGTTTTCACGGTTGTTCTGGTAACCAATATCGCCCATGCGCAACGAGGTGGCCCAGGGTTCGTAGCAGGTGTTTTCATTGAAAGTCTGCAGGCTGGTTTCACGGTTGCCTATAAAGGATTTGCAAATTGCCGGTGAGGCGCCGAACAGGTAGGGGATCAGCCAGCCAAACCGTTGCAGGTTACGAATAAGCGCCATGTAGGATTCGGAAATAAAATCCTGCATGGGCATTGTATTGCCTTCCAGTTCCGCATAAATCGGCCAAAACTCCGGCGGGAAAGAATAGTTGTAATGCACACCGGCGATGACCTGCATGGTACAGCCATGGCGATAACCGAGTCCCTTGCGGTAAACGTGTTTCATCATGCCCGAGTTTGATGTGCCGTAGTTGGCAATGGGAATGCTGGTCTCTCCATCCACTACGCACGGCATACTGGTTGCCCACAGGAACTCATTGTCGAGGCACTGGTAGACATATTGTTGTGTGTCGCGGAGAAAACCCAGCACATCCCGGATCTGTTGCAATGGCGGGGTAATGAATTCCGCCAGCGCTTCGGAAAAGTCGGTGGTGATCCAGGGATGGGTCAGCGCGGAACCCAGTTTTTCCGGGTGCGGTGTCCGGGCAATACTGCCCTGGGTGTTGACGCGCAGGCTTTCTTTCTCGACACCAATAGCACTGTTACGCATCAACTGCGAATGTTGCAGGTCAAGCAGCCGCTTCAGTCGCTGTCGGGCCGTATTGTACAAGGTTACAGTTGCTCCAGGTCCGGGGGCAGTCCTTCGGGGGCAAAGCCGCCCATGGCCACCAGCTCACGCAATCCCGGCTGAATCGCTTCTTCCAGTACCGGGTGGTAGAAAGGCATACGTACCATCTGCAGGACAGTCAGCTCCTGTTCAATACACCAGTTGAGCAGGTGCCCAAGGTGTTCGCCATGTGGTGCGATCATCGAGGCGCCCAGCAGTTTGCCAGTTGTTTTGTCGGCATAGAGTCTTAACTGCCCCTTGTTGCGCCCCATAATCAGCGCCCGTCCGAGCATGCCCAGTGCAACGCTGGCAACCAGGGTGTTGGCGAGATCGAGTTCCGACCAGCTTTTGCCCACCATGACAATGTTGGGATCCGAAAAGGTGATGTACAGCGGTGTCTTGCGCCGGAAGGCAACAGGGGAATCCGCCGTGGCATTGATACCGGCAATACGACCTTCATCCGCTGCCTCGTGGAGAAGCGGGCGGTCGCCATTGACATCGCCCGCCAGGAACAGGGGCTTGTCCTCAATTTGCAGGGTGTTCGGGTTGTAGTCCGGCAGGCCGTGCTCGTCAAGTGTGACACCGGCCTTTTCAATGGCCAAGCTGGCGAGGTTGGGGCGTCGGCCAATGCACAGCAGAACCTTCTCCACTTCTACCGAGTTATCACCCGCACTGATGCGCAGTTTCCCGTCACTCCCTTCCTCTATGCTGGCCGGTTTTCCCAGCCAGAGTGGCATTTCCTTGCCAAGAACCTGGATGGCCGTTTTATTGATTTCCGGGTCATCGAGATGGCCGATGGTTTGCAGCTGGTCGATACCGGTTACCTCGACACCAAGCCGGTGGAATGCCTGGCCGAGTTCCAGCCCGATAACGCCGAGACCGATAACGGCCAGTGACTTCGGAAGATCCTCGAGTTCGAAAATCTCATCGGTGGTCAGTACCCGCTCGCCAAACGCTTTCCAGGGTTTCGGGACAATCGGCGTTGAACCGGAAGCGATGACAATACGTTTGGCACGAATGCGTCGGTCGCCAACCTGCAGAAGACCGGGTTCAATGAACTGTGCATATTCCGGGATAAACTCATCGCCCATTTCATCCGTGGTGGTCGACAGAACCTTGTCGACAAAGATATCGCGTAAATCCTGTACGTGCTCCATGACATCGGGGCCTTCCACACTCAGGCCATCACCCCCCTCGATACCTTCACGGGGGAAAATTGAACGACGGTGAAAGTCTTCTGCAACCTGTATCAGCGCCTTGGAGGGCATACAACCCACGCGTGAGCAGGTGGTGCCCAGTTCGCCGCCGTCTATGAGGACATAATTGTCGGTCTTGCGTTTGACCTGGCCTTGCGCATAGAGTCCTGCGCTGCCTGCGCCGATAATGGCGACATCAACTTCTTGTTCCATAGTGTGTCTTCTGCTTTGTCGGTTCTCGGGGTGATATCGATGCTGTATGCTAGCCCGCCGGGCGGGCAATGGCGATACCGCCACCGGTATGAGTGGTTTTCGAGTGGTAAAGTGCCCGGTCTACCTGCTCCAGCAGGTTGGCGAAACTGTCGCCGTGGGTGGGCGCTTCACCAAGCCCGAAGGTTACGCTGAAATCAATTTCATTGTCGGTCGCCCACTGGTTGACCTGTTGCTGGATGCGCTCTGCAATTAACCGGGCATGTTCCAGTGTCGAGTCTTCAAGGATGATAACAAACTCGTCCCCACCAAAACGCGCAGCCACGTCCGGTTCCCGGATAGATTGACGCACAATCCGGGCAAATTCACGCAGCACCAGGTCGCCTGCCGCATGCCCCAGTTCATCGTTGACGTCCTTGAATTTGTCCAGGTCGGCAAACAGCAGGACAAATTTATGCTGGCTGCACTGCAACCGCTGGAACATCGCGGTGGCGACTTCCTGAAGGGCGCGGCGGTTCAGCAGCCCGGTCAGGGTGTCGATATTACTGCTCTGTTCCAGTTCGTTACGACTGTGTTCAATGCGCCCCATCAGTACGTAGGAATATACCAGGATGATGCCGCCGAACAGGTTCAGGAACAGCAGGCCGGCGGAAAGTTCCGAACTGCCCCACATGTAGCGTAATGACAGTACGATCATGGCGGCGCCAAAACAGCCAATCAACGACTCGGCGAACAGTCGCATGCCGTAGCGCATACCATTGCCCAGTACCACCATGATGTAGACCAGCAGCGAGGGTGGAATGGGGTAGGGGTCATTCATGACCGAGATGCTCACGATGGCAATATCAACCCACATCGCGAGGTGATAGCGCAACGGACACACATTGACCTTTGCTGCATGTACGAACATGGCTCCCTGGGCAATGAAATAAACCGCATAGGCCATGTTAATCTGCTCGGTCGACCAGAGCGTCGGCATGATCCCCGCCGTGAAGTTGAAAAAGCCTATGCCCAGGGCGAGAAAAATGAAACGGGTGATGAACTGGATCTTCTGCTCTTGCCAGCCGGGGTAGCGATAGCGCCCGGCGCTATGCTCACCGTCTGCACGACGCCGGTCGAGGTGATGGCGCCGATCCTCAAGCACTCCCTTGTCTGACAGTCTGCGCTGGCGCGAATGATCGTTAATTTCCTTTAACCTTTTGATTATTCATGAACTTACGGCTTTCAGGGCGGAGATCGTCGGGGACCTTTGCCAGGAAACAAGCCATTATAAAAAACTCCTGGCTGCTGGGGTAGTGTTACCAGTAGTTCTCTACCGTGATATGCCCGGGTTTGCGGCGCCGGTTGCGTTCCAGGCCGCGCGCCTTGAGCGTTGCGGAGGTATCTTTCACCATGGCCGGGTTGCCGCAGATCATCACCTGCGACTGTTCCGGCGAGATGTCGATGCCGGCACGCGCCTCCAGTGTACCGGAATCCAGTGCATGGGGGATGCGGTCGCGAATCGCAAAATCCGTGTCTTCCCGGCTGACAAAGGGGATATGGATGAACTGGTCAGGATGTTGTTCAGCAATGGCGCGGATGGTGTCCTGAAAGGAAAGTTCTTCGGCGGTGCGTACCGCATGTACCAGCACAATGCGCTCGAAACGTTTCCAGGGTTCCGGCGTTTTCAGGATCGACAGGAAAGGGCCGATGGCGGTACCGGTCGACAGCATCCACAGGTGTTTTGCGTCCGGGACTTCGTTCAGGCAAAGAAACCCCGCTGCCTTGCGCATAACGTAAATCGGGTCGCCGGGCCTGAGTGTTACCAGTCGTTGTGTCAGCGGCCCGCCCGGTACAGTGATAAAATAGAACTCCAGCGGGCGCTCATCGGGCGCGTTAACGTAGGAGTAGGGACGTCCGACCAGTTCCCCGTCGATGACAAGTCCAAGTTTGCTGAACTGACCGGCGGTAAAGTCATTGACCGGTGCATCAACACGAATCGAATACAGGCGATCCGTCCAGGGTTTGAGTTCGGTAACCCTGCCTTCGCACCAGCGCTCCAGGTTGACCGGTTTCTCCATTCAGTGGTCTCCTCGCTGTGGTTGCTGCATCTGGCGGTGGATGTCTTCCATACGCTCCAGTCGCAGCCAGGCATCGTGCAGGGTTCTGTCCGGGTCACGTTGCAACAGGAATACACGCGCATCCTCGCACAAAATCGATAGCTGTTCGACATCGAAAATGGTCAGGCTGGGCACGAGGGTTTCGTCCGGTTCGCTGAGCAACGAGGGGATTAACTCGTCTTCACCGATCGGGGACTCCGGGTGGGTCAGCGCGGACACCAGCGGCAGTTCCTGCAGGCTGAAGTGCGCACGTCGTGCTGTTTCCTCGTCATCCAGCTCCTGCCTGGCAACGGCATCTTCCCCGATGCCACTACGGATGGCACGCATGATGGCATCCACCAACTGGCCTATGGCCTGCTTGATGCGGCTCTGGTCGCCGGGCAGGGCGCAGGCCTGCTGGTAGGCCTTGTCCAGCGACGCCTTGATTTCCAGCACGGTTTCACTGGGGGTATTTGCCTTCAGGTCGACGGCGCGCTGCACCAGCGACTGGAACTCATTCATGAAGCGGTCCAGTTCAAGGCCGTCATCGAGACGCGCTGTCGCCAGGTCTTCACTTGCGACTTTGCGGCGTATTTCGTCAAACAGTGGATTGTTTCGACGCCGTAGCAGGTGTTGCTCGCGGACGCCCGGTTTTTCGTTGCTTTCAGCACGCATGCTGCTCTCCCCGTGTTCAGGCCACTACCTTACCTGAAGACGGGGGGATAAAAAAACGTGTGGTGAGTAAGGGTGCGTCATTGCGAGCGTAGCGCGGCAATGACCGGGTTGTATGAAACCGGTTCAGATCGTACACTCGATTTCACCAAGCCGTTTGGTCAGCTTGACATTCTCGGTATAATCCACCGGCACAGCAATCAGTGCCGGCCCATCCTGTTTGAAGGCTTCCTCCAGCGCAGGAAGGAGCTGCCCGGGGCTGGTCAGCGTCTTGCCCCACATGCCGAATGACTGTGCCAGTTGTTCCCAGCGGGGATTGCCGAAATCCAGTTTTGAATGGCGGCCGTTGAACTGGTTCTGCTGCTTCCATTTAATCAGCCCGTATTCGCCGTCTTCCCAGACCATGAATACAACGTTCAGTTTCAGGCGCACGGCCGTTTCCATATCCTGTACGTTCATCATGAAACCGGCGTCACCGCAGATGGCCAGCACCTTGTGTTCGGGCTGGGCGATTTTGGCGCCGATTGCACCGGGCAGCGCAAAGCCCATTGAGCAGAAGCCATTGGAGATAAGGCAGGTGTTGGCCTCCTGGCACTGGTAGTAACGTGAAATCCACATCTTGTGCGCACCGACGTCGGACAGCAGGTAATCGTCCGGGGCGAGGAACTCGCGCACGTCCCAGAGGATTTTCTGCGGCTTCATCGGAAACGATGCATCGTCTTTTTCCATGGCGAAATCGGCAAGGATGGCATTGCGCAATTTCTGCCAGGAATCGATGTTCTGCAGCGGCAGTTTGCCAGCGTAGTTACGTTCCAGCTCCATGTTGACCTGCCACAGGGCGTCGGCGATATCGCCGACCACATCCACACTGACGGTGTAGTGATAATCGATCTCTGCGGGCAGGAAATCGATATGAATAACCTTCTTGTCCTTGTCGGCATTCCAGAAGCTCGGGCTGTATTCCACCAGGTCGTAGCCGACGGTGATGACCAGGTCGACCTGGTCCATGGCGTGGTTGATATGGTCCTTGCCCTGTAAACCCATGGTAAACAGGCTGTGCCTGTTGTCCTTCGGCATGGCGCCCTTGCCCATGAAGGTATTGACGACCGGAATACCGGTTTTTTCAGCCAGTCTCCGCAGTTGCGAGGCGGCGCGCTTGCGGATGGCGCCGTTGCCGGCAAGGATAATGGGGCGTTTGGCGGCTACAATCGCATTTACGGCTTCGCTTACCGCCTTGTGGTCGGCGCCCGGGCGCCGGGTTTTCAGAACCGGCATGGGTTGCGAGCTGACCTGCTGCCTGGCGACATCCTCTGGCAGTTCAATGACGGTTACACCGGGTTTCTCCGCCTCGGCGAGCTTGAAGGCCTTGCGTACGACTTCAGGAATGGTCTCTGCGTCGACGACAGAATGCGCCCATTTACTGATGGGGCGCATCATGGCAATCGCATCCATGTTCTGGTGGCTTTCCTTGTGCAGACGCCGGGTTGAACCCTGACCGATGATTGCGACGACCGGGGCCCTGTCCATATTGGCGTCGGCCAGACCCGTGACCAGGTTGGTCGCGCCGGGTCCCAGCGTGGAGAGACAGACGCCGGCCTTGCCGGTGAGCCGGCCGTAGACGTCCGCGATAAAAGCGGCTGCCTGTTCGTGGCGGCACAGGACAAATTCGATATTGCTGTCCATCAGAGACATCATGAAGTCGGCATTCTCTTCGCCGGGAACGCCAAAAATGTGTGTAACGCCCTCCGACTCCAGGCATTTTACAAACGTGTCGGATGCCTTGCTGGCCACAGGTTTTGTTTTCCGGTCGGGCCTGATGGTGGTCGTTTTTGTTCCAGTCTGCGTTTTGCTCATGATCATCTCCCTGTCGTGTTTGACAACAATACTGATATCAGTCGATCCAGCGTATTTCACGTGCGGTTTTCGGGCCAACCACACAGGCCGCCAGTGAACGCGGCATGATGGCATCATGGCTTGCAACCGGAATCCGGCCGGCCATGATTTCGGCATATTTCTGTGGATAGACCGGGTCACGCTCCGGTTCGGCAAAACCATCCGGGTAGAGTGGCTGGTTATTTTGCGGGTCGTACTTGTCGCTGGCGCCCACCGTGTGCAGAAATTCGTGGGCGATAACGACGTTATTGCGCTTCGCCTGTGCAGGGCTGGCAAAGGCATTGACCACACCGATCAATCCCTTCTGAAGCCCCAGTGAATGTCTCAGGCGTTTGTGGGTTTTCGGGTCGTAGTAGACCACAAACATTTGTACATCGGGTTCGGGGCCATCGTAGCTATTGTGTGTCATGGCCCAGTAACGCAGCCTGAGGCTCCACAGCATGATGGAAAGTGTGCTGGCGTTGGCTGGTGGCAGGGGTGGGCGTTCTGTCACTTCTGGCGCCAGCTTGAGGGTTACCGGTTCGACGATACGTACATCGTAGCGGCCGGCTTCACGGGCCAGAAATTTCTCGACAGACTGGAAAGTATCCACTGTCAGGCTTTTGATGTAGCGTGAGGCCGCGGAACTGTCATCGCCATTCACTGGGTATACCGCCACCCACAGGGGCTCGTCCCAGTCCGTGGTGCGCAGTCTGGTCAGCCAGCTGTTCATACCGACAAAAAACAGCACCAGCAAAAGCAGGGTTATGCGAAATTTCCTGAAAAAACCACCCGACGCCATCAAGGGCCCCCGTCCGTGAGCTAATCGTCATCTAATATAGTGGAATCCGGGCGAAAAACTTGAGTTTTCGCTAGAATAGCGGGCTATGTCCAGACCCTTGCTGCTGAGTGTTATCGAACTGGGGGGATACCCCGATTTCCGGCCATTGTACAGAAAAGCCGGCTATGAAGTCCTGACCGAGACACGTATGCGCAAGGCCATGGTTACTATCAGAAAGAAGAAGCCTGCGGTGATTGTTGCAGAATTCAATTTTCAGTCCGACTTCCGGGATCGTACCAGTTCACTGGAGTCCATGATGTCCGTGGTCGAACGTTTGCCGGACACCAGGGTGATCGTGTTCTACGAGAAGGAATACGCGCACCAGTTTGAGTGCCTGCTGGGTGTGTGCAGTTTCTACCGGATGTTTACCTTTCCGGTTCCGGAGGATGAGCTGGCAAACTGTATTCAGTTGCTGGTCTGATCGTCTGTTGAGCGCGCGGTGTTCAGGTGAATCAGTTGTGCGACCATATCTTCATCCAGGTCCAGGCCAACCTCGTGGCCGGGGTTGATGGCGATGCCGATACCGCCACCGACGCGTGACAGTATCCAGCTGACTTCGGCCAGCAGGCCACCGCTATAGCCCGGCACATTGGCGACAAAAGGTTTGGCGCGTTCCGGGCTGGTGAACAGGATCAGCACGGTGTGGCCGTCTTCTGTTTCCAGTGTCAGGGGTTTGGCTTTCGATGAGGCCTGAAAACCCTCGATTTCATTTTTTTCGTCCTCGACCGGCATGAACAGTTGTTCATCCAGCAGGGTCTGCATAAAGCTGTTGCCGTCAAGGCGGCCTTCCTGAAGGGATACCAGACGGGTTTCGAGATCATTGTGTGGAGTAAACGCTTCGCTCATGGTGGCAGATCGCAGTGTAGGTCAGAAAGCGCAGAGTGTGCCTGTTACGGGCGTGTAAATAAACAGGCAGGGTAACAGGGAATAAAAAAGGCGGCGCATTGCTGCGCCGCCTTTAACCCGGTTCTCCCCGGGACCTGCTCAGGCAGTTCCGGTTGCCCGACTAGTCGTTATCAACATTGATTGCACCAACGCCACCAAAGAACGCCGGTCCGGCCCCTTCAGGCGGCTGGATCAGCGTCGGGTCGATCGCGGAAACCGGTGCGGGAACCGGCGGATTGCCTGCAACTCGTGAGTCAACGGTCTGGATACGGCCGGTTGCCACACTGGATGCCGTTACCGTGTTCATCGGCAGGGAATCCAGGTAACGGCGCATCAGGTGAACCGCGTGTACGAAGCGATCCGGCGCCACCTGCTTGACCCGCGGGCCGGTAATGATGCCCGTCGTGTTCAAGGGGCCTACCAGGCTGATACCGCTGGTGTAATCGTCTGCATCGGCCAGTTCAAAGAACTGGTGGTTGGTGCCGCCATTGGTGCGGCACACACGATCCAGTGCATCGCCGTGCGGGAAGCAGGAGGCAAACAGGTAGCGCTTGCTGGGATCCAGTTTCTCGCCACCGATGGTGGTTTCGACGATGCGACGGTCCGAACTGCTGTAGGGGCGGTTGTCCAGATCGATCTTCTGCGTCATGTTGGAAAGACCCACATACCAGCCGCCACGTTGCATGAAGGGGTTGCGGTCAAATACGGCTGTCAGCACCCGCTCAAGATCATTCTCGATAACCTTGCCGGAGAACTCGGCCACTGCAACAGCCGGTGAGATCGGGAACAGCGCAAACAGGTCGCGTAGTGTGATCTGGCCCGGCATGCGTCCATCGTTGTAGGTCTGGCCCGGCGCCACAACATCCGGTGACAGGATGGCGGTGCCAAAGCGGAAACCGTTGGTCATGGAAAGATCCACGCCCGACGGTACCACCTGGTTACTGATCGTAAAGATGGCGTCAGCGATGAAGTTGTTGATTTCATCTTCCAGTACGTTGTCGCGGTGTAACACGGTTTCAGTGAAGCCGACCACCGTGTCCAGGCTTTCGGTCAGCTGCAGGCCACGTACGGTAGTGTCACCGCAGTCGTTGGCCGGGCAGTAACCGCCGGGCATGAAGGTATGACGGACTACCGTGTCACCAATAAACGGTGCCTCGGCTGCATCGACCAGTGCCTTGGTGGCCGGGTCTTCCGCAACATCGTCATCAACCGGAATGGCTTCCCAGCTGAAGCCGGTGACTTCATTACCCCTGATGCTCAGGTCCAGGCGCCCCAGGTACAGGTCTTCATTGGTTTCAACCACGATCGTGGCGTCATCGTCCAGCTGTATGGCATCCCGGCTTGTCGCTGCGCGCACACCGTGTTCGTCAGCGATCAGTGCCTTGAGTGTGGTTTCGTGCGTGTGGGCAGACAACACCACATCCACATCATCGAAACGCTGCCCGATGGCGAGGTTCTGGGAAAGCCCCAGTTCAGACAATACGACGATCACGTCAGCACCGAGGCCCTGGACTTCGTCGATCATGCCGGGCAGCTCTTCGATGCCCTGGGTGAAACGCAGCCCGATACTGAACACGCTGGCCTGCTGGGGAACGATGGATGCGGTAATACCAATGACTGCCACCTGCACGCCATCAACGTCAAACATCTTGTAGGGCGGCAGTACCCGCTTGTTGTGCAGCTGCGGCGGGAGCGGTGCGGTATCCGTGTCATTGTAGACATTGATCGCGATGGTCGGGAAGGTTGCGGCTGTGACACCGGGTCCATCGAACGCATCCGACATGACGCGGATGTTGGCTGGCAGTGGCGGTTTCGGGCCAAAGCTGGCAAAGCGGTTGCGGAATACCGCCGGTCCGTAACCGAACTCCCAGTTACCCGGCGTGTAGGCGTCGATCCCGAAGGTATTGAGCGTCGGCATAATGGCATCGCCAACCGTAAACATAGTTTCTGCCGTGCCGTGGGTGGTGTCACCCACCGCCAGCAGCAGGCTGTTGGGGTTTTCAGCGCGTATTTCGTTGATCAGGGTCTTGGTCTTTGCCAGTCCACCGCCCTGGGTAACATAGCGCTGACCACCGTCCGCTGTCTTGATGATACCGGCGTGTGGTGTCAGGTTGCCGTGTACATCCTGAAGGTGAATGAGCGTGATGCGCTTTTTCTCGTGCGCCTGCGCGACAGACGACAGTCCCGCCAGCGACAGTGCCGAGACCAGCGCGCAAACGCCTGCCCGTTTAATGAAAGTCTGCATAGCCATTTTTTTCTCCTCCGATGGGTTTTTAATGCGTGGCAACGCCAGTGCAGACTAGCGGGGAGGGGGGCGATGGCGGTATAGGGAAAATCCTTAAAAGATGTGAAAGATAACCTGATCACTTATCATATAAAGGTTTAATAATATATTTTAATGCCATGTAATTAAAGAAAATATCTTCATTGCGAGTACCTCACCCTTTCGGGTCGAGGCATCGCAATGACGCTTTTTAACGGATGGGTCAGGGGTCTATTACCCCCAGGCGAATGGCCAGCCGGGTCAGTTCGGCATCATTACTGATACCCAGTTTCTGTTTCACACTGGTGTTGTGGTGTCCGACTGTCTTGGGGCTGAGATTAAGCAGTTTGGCAATTTCATTCACACTCCTGCCATCGGCACGCAGCCGAAAGATCTCAAACTCGCGTGGCGACAGGCCGGCAATCTGCTGATTGTCCCGCGAGGCATGACGCTTGACCAGGAACGGCATCATCTCCTGCCCGATGAACAACTCGCCACGGGCAACACAGCGAACCGCCTCGATCATGACCCGGGAGGCATTGCGTTTGGAGATGTAGCCGAGTACGCCCTGATCCAGTGCCCGGTTCAGGAATATCTCGTTTTCATGCACACTGAACACCAGGATGCGGGCGTTGCGGTCGCGCGCCAGTATGCGCCGGCAGGCATCCAGGCCGCCAATGCCCGGCATGGTGAGATCCATAACGACAACACCTGGCCGGTATTCCATATATAACTGGTAGGCCTGTTCGCCGTCGGTGGCTTCGGCGACCACGTCGATGTCTTCGGTGCTTTCGAACAGGCGGCGGTAGCCTGCACGCACCACTTCGTGATCGTCTGCCAGCAGGACACTTAGCTTGTTCATTGTCACGCTACGGTTTCTTTCGACACAGGAATACAGGTCTCGATCGTCATGCCTTCACCGGGCGCAGAGTGTATGGTAAAGGATCCATTCAGCGCTTCAATGCGTTCCCGCATGCCAATCAGCCCCAGTCCACGGCCACGCATGTCCGGCTCTGTTCCCTTGCCATTATCACTGATAGAAAGCAGAAGGTGAGGGGTATCATCGTCTGCTGTGCAGCCTAAATGAATCACCACTTCACTGGCGTGCGCATGCCGGGCGATATTGGTCAGGCTTTCCTGGACAATACGATACACGCTAATGTTAATCGCTTCTCCCAGGGTGGAGAGTCCCCCGGCGGTAATCAGTTGACAATTGGTGTCCGGGTGGCGATTTCGCCAGGCATCGATTTCCTCCTGCAGCGCCGCGACCAGTCCCAGGTCATCCAGTACGCTGGGGCGCAGTCTTTGCATCATGGAATGTACAACATCGTAGATGCGCGCGGAAACATCCAGGATAGCGCGCGCGCTGGTCTCGATCCTGGTGTCGCGCTGCCGGGAGAGTTCGTGGATGATTTCCGCGTCAGCCTGTATGGCCGTTGTGCATTGTCCCAGTTCATCATGAAGCTCACGCGCCAGGTTGCGGCGTTCCTCTTCCTGAACAGCAAGTGACTTGTGAATCAGGAAACGATTGCCTTCCAGCAGGATTCTGCATTCCTGCTCTGCCTGCTTGCGTTCGGTGATATCGTGCAGGGTCGCGGCAAACAGGGGTTCGCCGTCGATATCGACCTTGCCTGCATACCACTCAAGCGGGAAGCGACTGCCATCCTTGCGCAGTCCGGTGGCTTCAAGGCGGGAAGCAGTGACCGTTGTCCATTCGGACGCAGCGACGTCATTCAGCAGGCGAGTCGTCAGTTCACCGACCAGCTCAGGTTGCGAATACCCGAATAACTGTGTCATGGCCGGGTTGGCCGAGAGGATACGACACTGTGCATCGTAGGTAATCATGCCGTCGATGGATGTTTCCTCGATAACGCGTTCGCGGGCAAGCGTTTCCTGCAAGCGCCGTGTGCGGCGGGAAACTTCTGCCACCATGCGGTTGAAAGCCCGTGCCGTCATGCCAACTTCATCCGCGCTTCCTGCCTCCACCTCGACACTGTAATCACCGGCACCTACACGCTGTGCGGCACTGGCGAGTTTGCCCATGCGGCGCGTCAGGCGCACGCCGAAGAATACAGTAAGGAGGATGGTCAGTATGATTTCCGTGCCAGCGATAACGATGCTGCGAAGTTTCGCCGCCTCGATCGATTGTTGCATCAGATCCAGTGAAAATCCCAGCCTGACCTGGCCCATCAGGTTGCCGCCGATGCGGATGTCGCCGGCCATGTCCAGTGTGCCGTCTGTCACCGACAGGGGGTCGGTTTCAGTCGCCGGCCATTCTTCGACTGGCAAGGTGCCGAGTGACACGACCGGTTGCCGGTCCCTGTTCAGCACCACCAGATAGGTGAGTTCATCATGATTGGCGATGTTGCGCAGGTATTCCTCCAGCGTGGCATAGTCGACCTCGACCAGGTAGCTGCCGGTGGTCGTGGTGATCTGTTCGAGGATACTGTCGGCACTGTCGCGCAGCCGGTCACCGTGCGCCTGCCGGATGACCACGAGATTGCTCCAGACCAGTATCGAGAGCATGACAATTTCAATCAGCACGACACCTACGATAAGTCGTACACGCAAGGAACGAAGTGGAGATACCGGCAGCATCAATCCACCCTGACTGCCCGGGCGATCCAGCCGAGCCTGGCGTATTCCGCCTCACTCGCAGGTACAAAACCCGGCCAGGCCAGATGGGTGAGGAGATCACGTCCTTGCGCAGATTCACCCAGTGTCGTCAGGATCCTGCCAATGCGTTCAGCCATAACCGTGTCGACCCAGGGCGCAATTGCAATCGGCATGTGAGGCACCATGCGGGTTTTGGTGATAACCCGCATCGAGTCACGGATTTCGGGGCTGGCGCGGAGAAACAGCGGGAGTATCAGGGCCGCTGCATCGGTGGCGCCACGGTAGGTAGACAGCAGAGAGGCATTGTGACTCGGTGTCGGGATCAGCTGCAGGTCTGTATCCGGATCAATGCCGGCCGCCTCAAGTTGCGCACGAACCAGAACCGTCGCCAATGCCAGCGGATCTGTGGTGGCCAGGCGGTGGTTGCGCAGATCTTCAACCGTGCCGATGCCACGCTGTCTCGGCGCCACAATAACGGCCTGCATACCGGGGCGATCGACACGCACCAGCGCCCGGTATCCGCGTTCCCTGTGTGCCAGGTAATAGAGGTGTGGCGCAGTAAACAGGATGTCATAGCGTTGCTCGTGCTGAGTGCGCTGCACAAAGGTCTGGAAATCCGGCGCCGTTTCCATGCGAACCTCTATACCGGTCTTACGCGACAGGTAATCGGTCAACGGCGCAAAACGTTTTACCAGCCGTTCAGGGCTGACAATGGGCAGGAAGCCGAAGGTGATGTAAGCAGGTTTTGTGAGAGGGGTTTCTGCATGAACAGGCATAGCGAATTGCAGCCACAACACCGCGATCATGAAGGTGCCAGTTATCCGCCCGGTTGTGCCTGAATTAGCCATAATATGTTGTTGTTTTATGCGCGCAGGTGATTGTACCGGTTTGGCTTGATTGAGTCGTTACTTCATTATTTAACATAATATACATTATGCGTATATTATATTTAATCGCACTCAGACAGCTTGACTCTGTACCTGGGTACGGACATTAGAATCCAGCGTGCTGATGAAAGCCAAAGGACAGTTGAGCCAGGTGAGTGATCAACACACTGAAGAAGCGTTGCATATTGCGATTGTTGGTACTGGTTCGGCGGCTTTCGCAGCAGCGACAAAAGCCGTTGAGGAAGGTGCTCGGGTAACGGTCATCGAAGGGGCCGATGTGATCGGTGGAACCTGTGTCAACATCGGCTGTGTGCCGTCCAAGATCATGATTCGTGCTGCACATATTGTACACCTGCAGGCACACCATGCCTTTGCAGGCATACCGTTGAGCCAGCCGCAGGTTGATCGTGGCGCACTGGTCAGGCAACAGCAGGCCCGTGTTGAGGCGCTGCGGCGCGCCAAATATGAAAGCATTCTGGAGACAAACCCCGGTATTAACCTGGTTCACGGCCGGGCGCGCTTCAGGGACAGAAATACGTTGATGGTGGCCCAGTCCGATGGCAGCGGGAAAACGGTAACAGCCGATCGTATCCTTCTGGCTACGGGTGCCCGCCCTGCTGTTCCGGATATCCCCGGTCTGAAAGAAACACCCTTCTGGACTTCAACAGAAGCCCTTGTTGCCGAGCAGGTTCCCGAACACCTGGTTGTCATCGGTGGTTCAGTGGTTGCGCTTGAACTGGCCCAGGCGTTCCTGCGTCTCGGAGCAAAGGTCACCGTCATGGCGCGCAGCGTGTTTTTGTCGAAGGAAGACCATGCGCTTGGCGAAGGACTTGTCAGGGTATTCGAGGAAGAAGGCGCCAGGGTGTTATTGCATACCCTGCCGGATTCAGTGGAACATAACGGAACACAGTTTGTTCTGTCGTCCGCTGTCGGCGAAATTCAGTGCGACCAGCTGCTGGTGGCAACAGGGCGCAGTCCGAATATTGACCGACTGGATCTCGACAAGGCCGGTGTCGAGACCGATCGCAACGGTGCAATACGGATAGATGATCGCATGCGTACCACGCAAGAACACATTTATGCAGCCGGTGATTGTACCAACCAGCCGCAGTATGTGTATGTTGCCGCGGCCGCCGGCACGCGCGCGGCCATTAACATGACGGGTGGAGATACCGTACTGGACCTGACGGCCATGCCGGCCGTGGTATTTACTGAACCGGCTGTGGCGACTGCGGGCCTGACAGAACAGCAGGCAAACGACCAGGGAATTGAAACCGAATCCCGTACGCTGGATCTTGAGAACGTCCCGCGCGCGCTGGCTAATTTCGATACCCGTGGTTTTATCAGGCTTGTCTCAGAAAAGACCAGCGGCCGCCTGATCGGTTCGCATATCCTGGCCCCGGAGGCTGGTGAAATGATCCAGACAGCGGTACTGGCCATCCGCAACCGGATGACGGTTGCGGATCTTGCCGGGCAGTTGTTCCCTTACCTGACCATGGTTGAAGGAATTAAACTCTGCGCGCAAACGTTCAGCAAGGACGTTACGCAATTGTCCTGCTGTGCAGGTTAGAGAGGCTCTGATTCATTCGAAATCGTCATGCCGGCGCAGGCCGGAATCCAGAACATTCAACACCCTGGATCCCGGCCTGCGCCGGGATGACGAACTAATCAGACCTTCCTTAGGTGTTATTCTGGACGAGTCGTTGTAGGTGTCACGATCACGTCATGGGCGAAAGATTGTGCCACTACTGAGTAATGTGGCCAGTTCATCTCCAGGCAGAGGCCGGCTCCAGAGATAGCCCTGAACAAGGTCGCAGTTTTCAGTTTCCAGAAAGCCCAGCTGTGCGAGCGACTCAACGCCTTCGGCAACAACTTCAAGCCCCAGGTTATGTGCCAGTGCAATAACCGCACGTGTTATGGCGACATCTCCCGGGTCTTCCGGTACACCATGCACAAACGGCTGCGCGAGCTTCAGTGTGTGGACCGGAAAATGTTTTAGATAATTCAGGGAAGAATACCCCGTTCCGAAATCATCAATGGCAAGGCGGAATCCCTTGTCGTTCAGGGTTTTTAATTGCCGGGTCGTGTATTGCTGGTTTTGCATGACAACGCTTTCGGTAATTTCGAGTTCCAGTGCCCGGGGCGGCAGTTTATTTCCCGATACGGCGATTTCAATAATCTCAACTAGGTCGGGGTCCTGGAATTGTAATGCTGACAGGTTTACCGCGACTCGCAGGTTGCTCATGCCGGCATCACGCCAGTTGCGCAGGTCCTGGCATGCCGTGTCGATGACCCACTCCCCTACGGCTGTAATCATGCCGGTTTCTTCGAGCAGGGGTATGAATTCAGCGGGCATCACCAGCCCCAGTTTTTCATTTTCCCAGCGCAGCAAAGCCTCGACGCCAATCACTGCTCCACTAGCGATATCGACCTGTGGCTGGTAATGCAGCCTGAATTCGTTGCGTTCCAGGGCTCTGCGCAGGGCTGACTCCATTTCGAATTGTTGTACAGCATGCACGTTCATATCCGCGGTATAAAACTGGTAACTGTTTGGCCCCAGTTTCTTGGCCCGGTACATGGCAGTTTCTGCATTTCTGAGCAAGGTCGATACGTCTTTCCCGTCCTGCGGGTAGAGGCTGATCCCCAGTGCGACAGAACAGTAAATTTCCCTGTCATCCAGCACGAAGGGTGCCGTAAAAATTTCAAAGAGACCCTGTATCCAGTCAGGTATTCTTCCGGCCATTGTGCCGGCCTCAAGAACGAGAGAGAACACGTCACTGCCGAGGTGGGCGAGAATACAGTTATTGCCTGTCAGTTTCTGCAACCTGTCGCCAAGTTGCTTCAGAATAAAATCCCCCGCCTCATGCCCCAGTGTATCGTTCAGCTTATGAAATCTGTCCAGATCAAGGACAACCAGTACCAGGGAGTTGTTGTATTTGTCCGCCGTAATGATCGCGTGTTCGAAACGTTCTTTCAGCAGGAAACGATTGGGTAATCCCGTCAGGGGGTTGTAGTTAATGATTTTACGGAGCTTGCTGTCAGTGTTGACCTGTTGCGTGATGTCCCTGCCTGTGGATATAAAATGAGTGACCTCCATCGTGTCCTGATCACGGAAAGGGGTGATAATTTTTTCTTCGTAATACAGGGTACCGTCCTTGCGACGATTGATAACGACGTCACTGAACACCTGCCCCGAGCGGAGTGCCTTCCATAACCGCTGGTAGAATGCTGGATCCTGTAAACCGGATTTCAGGATTCGCGGTGTTTTGCCCGTTACTTCATCCTGGTGAAAACCGGTTGCTATTTCAAAGGACTTGTTCACATATTCAATGATGCCATTGGCATCGGTGATCATAACCAGTTCTGCGCTTTGCTCGATCACGCGCAGGAATTTGTACAGATCGATATCGCCGACCGAGCAGCTTGCAGTCATGTTCCGTGTTTCTGGCATATCGGTTTTCCCTGGTGCACAGTGTATATTCCTGTGTTACGCAAACAGGTTGTGTCTTGTTGATAAGCGGGCTGGGATGAGGCCCCTGGAAGGTTCCCCGCAGTGATCGGGCGGGCGAATATTGCTATTTACGGCAGAACGTGCATTTTTTCATGTTTCTAGGGCTGGTGTATTTTGAGAACAGGATTTAACGATGCATCATTAAGCGTATTCTCGGCGCAAACCAGTTCACGGGCAACTTCGGCCAGTTTTCTCTGTTGTGATCGCGCGTGCATTCTCAGCACCTGAAAAGCATCTTTCCCGGTCAGCCGGTAGCGCTCCATCAGTATACCGACGGCCTTGCTGGTATTCCTGTCGCTTTCCAGGGCATAGCGCAGGTTGTGCTCGCTTTCCTTCAGCTGGCTGATTTCCCTGGAACGTTTCAGGGCGGCCTCTATCGCAGGAATGATCTCTTCTATATCGATGGGTTTGATCAGATAACCGAGCGCACCATTGTCCACCATAGCCTCGACGAGTGCTGTGTCGGAGTAGGCTGTCAGAACCAGGAAAGGAATATTTCTTGCATTGAGTATGGATGATACGTCTGTACCTGAAATATCCGGCATGCGGATATCCAGGATGACAAGCTCAAACTCCTCTTTCTCGATCAACGCGAGAGCCTCCTTTCCTCCCGTTGCCGACGTTATACCATAGCCGGCTTTTTCCAGACCACTGGATAGCGTTGCCAGTACCAGACGGTCATCGTCAACAATCAGTATCTTTGTATTGCTCATATTTTCAGTTTTTCCTCCTGATTATATTTCACTTGTGATGGTGTGTTTCTGTCAACCTGCATAGCAGGCAGTTGAAGTATCACTTTATTGTTGTTTGTTCAAAAACAGGCGGTCGATCATCCGGGCAGGCGGGCATGATAATGGGCGCCGTGAGTTCAAGCCTGGCTCTTACCCGGTTGAGCTTGTCCACGTAGCGAATATCCAGGCTTGCGCCATCGTGCGGCAGCAGCGAGCGGACCAGTTCCAGCCCGGTACCCAGTCCTTTACCGCTCGCTATATCGATATCCTTCAGGGTTGATGTTGTTGAATTACTGATCTCGATCATGCCCCTGTCGTGTTGTGTGGTGAATGCAACATGGGTGTGGATGTCATTATAACCCTGTTGCGCATGCTTGATGGCATTGGTCAGCAATTCGTTCAGGATCAGTGCCACCGGGACAGCTTCTTCCGGCAGGATCTTCAAGGGTGGATCGACTTCCGCTTCCAGCTTCAGGTCGATGGATTTCCCCTGAACGTTCCTCACCGCATGCACGATAGCTTCGACGATCTCGCACAGATAAATTTCGCCGTTTTCCCCCTGGCTCTGCAGGCCGTGTATGATCGCGATCGAACGAACCCTGGCGATGGCATTTTCCATGATGCTCTCCAGGGCAGGATGCTCACCAAGTTCCTGGCGCAGCAGCCCCAGAATCCCCTGCAGGTTATTTTTGATGCGATGATGCACTTCGCGGACCAGCGCTTCGCGTTGCCGGTATTCCCTTTGCTGATGGCGTGCCTGTTCATTGCGCTGATCGGTAATATCCTCCGCCAGTCCGGCAACCCGGAATACTTTACCCTTTTTATCGCGAACCGGGAAGGCATTGACTCTGATCCAGCGCTCTGAACCGTCCTGTCGGACAATCCGGTGTTCATGGCGGCAGAGAGTGTCCTCTTCGATACACTGGCGGATGGCCTCCTCTACACCATCGCGATCTTCGGGGTGTACCGTTTGCACAAACTGTTCGTGACCCGGTTTTGTATCTGCGGGTAGCCCGAACAGCGGAGCATGTGTGTCTGACCAGCGCAGCTCACCGGTCCTGATATTCCAGTCCCACATCCCGATGTTGCTCAGCTTCTCTGTCAGGGCCAGTCTGTCGTTGATCTCATTCAGCCTGTGTTCCAGTCTGCGATGTTCAAGGTGTTCGCCAAGTATGAGCGCCAGCGTTCCCAGCAGATGTATTGTCGCACCGGGCCAGGCGCCGTCTGCCTCCGCAGCCTCGATGCCCAGGCAGGCAGTACAACGATCGCGCTGGGTCACAGGAATGAGCAGC
Source organism: Thiogranum sp. (assembly GCF_058323355.1). Classification (NCBI taxonomy): domain Bacteria; kingdom Pseudomonadati; phylum Pseudomonadota; class Gammaproteobacteria; order Chromatiales; family Ectothiorhodospiraceae; genus Thiogranum; species Thiogranum sp. Next base: position 34,167 of record NZ_JBTTIO010000020.1, on the reverse strand, counting down.
AGCATTCCCGCAACGCCCGGTAACTGAATGGAGTCCTGGCCTGACGTCACAACGGTTTCCCAGTCTCTCGATGCAATGATATCGCTCAGTGCCCGGGAGGGTTCGACGCCACCCCTGCAGGCGCCTTCTGAAGAATGCCATTCCTGGTAGCCATCGAAAGGATACAAATTGAAAAAACAGGCCCGACTGGCGCCGAGCGTCACAACAAGATGCTGCAAAAGACGGGAGATAGCGTCGGGTGAGCCGTCCGAACCCAGTACATGCTCGGTAAGCTGTCTGAATAGCGCAGAGGTGTTTTCGCAGCACTGATACAAGAAATCGTCTCCTCGTCCCTGTTTCAGCCGAGGCGAATTCCTTTTTCAGCCTGTCTGGAGCTCGAAATACTCCACGCGTGCCGTTTGCAGCACGGTCTCGAGTGAAAGACCCGATAGATATTATGTAGTGAAGCTCTGATTCATTCGAAATCGTCATCCTGGTGCAGGCCGGGATGACGAACGCCGGGATGATGAATCAATCAGACTTTGCGTAGATAGTACTAGGGGGGTCAGGCCATGTAAATACTTACCCAGCCGTTAACACCAGCACAGGCCGCTGTCCATCGCCTCAGAAATACGCCGCGTTTACCCACATATGCACCCAGATGCTCGCCGCATAACCGAGCGCGATAACCGGCGTCCATTTCAGGTGACCAAAGAAGGTGTATTTGCCTCGCGCCTGTCCCATCAGCGCCACGCCGGCGGCCGAACCGATGGACAGCAGCGAACCACCCACACCGGCGGTCAATGTTACCAGCAGCCACTGCCCGGTCGACATGTCCGGACTCATCGTCAACACCGCAAACATCACCGGGATGTTATCGACGATGGCGGACAGGATGCCGACGGCGATGTTGGCGCTGGTTGCCCCCCATTCGTTGTACATGATTTCAGACGCCATACCCAGGTAACCGAGAAAACCCAGGCCACCTACACACAGCACTACGCCGTAGAAGAACAGCAACGTGTCCCACTCGGCGCGCGCGACCCTGCTGAATACGTCAAAAGGCACAACATCGCCAAGCTGACCGTTGTGCACCTGTTCGGTTGCCCGGCTTTCAATGCGTTTGTAGTGGGTCTTCTTGAGATAGAAACCAAAAAACTGCAGGTAACCCAGACCGGTCAGCATGCCGATAACCGGTGGCAGCCCGAGGAAGTTATGGAAGCTGACGGCGGTAATAATCGTAAGCAGGAACAGTGCGATAATCCGCCGGGCGCCACGGTACATGTTTATGATTTCACCGGAGGCCACGGGCTGCTCGCGCGGAATGGCAAAATGCATAATGGAAGCAGGCACCACGAAATTCACGACAGCAGGAATAAACAGCGCAAAGAAGGTCCAGAAATCCACCATGCCTTTCTGCCAGACCATCAGCGTGGTGATGTCGCCAAACGGACTGAAAGCACCGCCGGCATTTGCGGCGACGACAATATTGATACAGGCCAGTGTCACAAAGCGCAGGTTGTCGCCACCGACGGAAAGCACCACAGCACACATCAGCAAGGCCGTGGTCAGGTTGTCTGCCACCGGTGAAATAAAGAACGCCAGCACGCCGGTCATCCAGAATAACTGACGGAAACCAAACCCCTTGCGGACCAGCCAGGCACGTAGCGAATCAAACACAAGGCGTTCTTCCATGGCGTTGATATAGGTCATTGCCACCAGCAGGAACAGCATCAACTCGGCGTATTCCAGCAGGTTGTGGCGAACCGCATCTTCCGCCATTTCCGACATGCCGTGGCTGGTGTAAACCCAGCCGATAATGCCCCAGATCAGGCCTGCGGCAATGATAACCGGCTTGGATTTGCGCAGGTGCAGGAATTCCTCGCCGATGACCAGCGCATAGGCAAACACGAAGATGACCAGTGCCGCGTAGCCAATGGCGCTGCTGGTCAGGTCCAGGCGTGCGTGTGTACCCCCCTCCCCGGCACTGGCCAGTACCAATGCAGGCAGCAGTGTGAACAGTGTGGTGAGGAATACAGTGCAGACAGTTCGACGGGACATCCGTTTTTCCTTTTCTATACTAGAAGACAAGGTTCATCATGACCATGGAGACGATCAGGAACAGAATGGTCATGATACCACCGGCGCGAACGAAGTCCGGTACACGGTAGCCGCCCGGCCCCATGATCAGTGCATTCACCTGGTGGGTCGGAATAAGGAAAGAGTTGGATGTCGCAATGGCGACTGTCAGGGCAAACAGTGCCGGGTCTGCGCCGACGCCGATGGCGATATTCACAGCCAGAGGCACCAGCAATACCGTGGCACCCACATTGGACATGACCAGCGTAAAAAAGGTGGCCAGTGCGGCAACAGCTGTCTGGATAACCCAGATCGGCATGTCGCCGACAACAGACAGCGTTTGCTCTGCAATCCACTTGGCAGTGCCCGACGTCTCAACGGCCAGGCCGAGCGGAATCAGGCTGGCGAGCAGAAACACGGTTTTCCAGGACACGGCCTCATAGGCTTCCTCGATCTTGATGACGCCGGACAGAATCATACCCACCGCGCCGGTCAGCAGGGCTATCGACAGACGCAGGTCTGTAAACAGAACCAGCGTCAGGGCGATGGCAAAGAACAGGCCGGCCCAGCCGACCTTTTGCGGACGTACATCTTCGTGAGGATATTCGGTTGTCACAATAACGAAGTTGCGGTCTTTCTCGAGACGCGCCAGTGCATTCCAGGCCGTGTGTACCACCAGCGTATCGCCGGCTTCAAAGGGCAGCTCGCGGATGTTATCACCTTCGCGCAGGGTTTCACCGTTACGGTGCAGCGCCACCAGCGCCAGGCCATAGGTTTTGCGCATCCATATATCGCGCGCGCTCTTGCCGATCAGCTGGGAGCCCGGCGGGATAACAATTTCTGCAATACCGGCCTTGGCCGATGACAGTGATTCTGTGAAAGTGCGCAACTCATTGCGCAATTTCAGGCCGTACTTCTCAACAAAATTCTTGATATTCTTTTCCGCGGCCACAATACCCAGCACCATGCCGGGTTCGATCCTGGTGTCACGCGCCAGGCCGTTCGGGCCAACCAGGCTTTCCTGTCCGGAGCGTTTGCTGGCAATAATGCGGATACGGTAGGAAGACTCGACGTCATCGAGTTGTTTGCCCACCAGCGGACTGTCTTCTGGCACTACAATTTCGAACAACTCGTAGTTGATACCGTAGACGTCCTTGAAATAGTCCATGGTGTTGGCGGCTTTGGTGCCATTGTCGGTCTGGGTTACCGGCAGTACGAAACGGCCTGCAATCACGAAATAAAGGATACCCGTGACAACCAGCGCCAGGCCGACAGGTGTGACCGAGAACAGTGACCAGACTTCCATTTGCTGATCGGCAGGCAGGGCTTCGTTGGATGTCAGGATCAGGTCGTTGAGCAGGATCAGCGGGGATGAACCGACCATGGTGACTGTGCCGCCAAGAATCGCGCAGAAGCCCATGGGCATCAGCAGACGTGACAGCGGCAAACCGGAACGCGCGGAGATACGGCTGACCACCGGCAGGAACAGCGCTGCGGCGCCAACATTCTGCATGAACGAGGAGATGATGCCCACAGTACTGGAAATGATCGGGATGATGCGCGTCTCGGTGGTGCCACCTACTTTCAGTATAAAGGTGGCGACCTTGCTCATCAGGCCGGTCCGGTCCAGCCCGGCGCCAATGATCATGACGGCAATGATCGACATGACCGCGTTACTGGCGAAACCATTGAATATTTTCTGGGTATCGACCAGGCCCTGCTCAAGTCCCATGACGGGCGCGAACAGCGAGGTCAGTCCCAACAGCACCAGGACACTCAACGCGGCAACATCAACACCGACGACTTCAAACACAAATAAATAGATGGTGAGAACCAGCAGACCGGTCACCCAGGCAATTTCAATGCTGGGCGTTACGCTGGTCAGTCCCAGTGCAAGTGCCAGGAAGATCACGGCTGCAATCGCCTGTCGGCGCGTGAATGTCGATTTGTTTTCAGTCATAACAGTTGCTTACCGAATCTTCTTGATGCGGCACCTTGTTAATATTTTGTGAAGCCCCCGAAGGGAGGCGCGCATGCTATCCAACTCCCTGTATACTGAGAAGCGAATTTAACTGGCCGGTTTGAACAAAATTATTGCACACAGCCTATGGATCTGGAACAGCTTAAAACCTTTCTCGAAGTGGGCCGCATGCGAAATTTCCGCAAGGCGGCGGAAAACCTGTACGTCTCCCCTTCTGCCGTCAGCGCCCGTGTCCGACAACTGGAGCACACGCTGGGTCTGTCGCTGTTTCGCCGCGACCGGCAGAAAGTCAGCCTGACCCCTGCCGGTGAGCGTTTCGAGCGACATGCGCGTTTTATTGTAGGCGCGTGGGAGCGCGCGCATGAAGAAATCGCACTCAGCGAACAGGTAAACAAACGACTGATCATCGGCGGACTGGCCAGCCTGTGGGAAATTTACCTGCAGGACTGGTTGAATGAAATCCACTGCAGTGCCCCGCTGATCGGGTTACGTGCCGAGTCTGCCTCCTCGAAACGTATTGTGCAGAAACTCGAACAGGGCGTCATTGACCTGGGGTTTTTATTCGAGCCACCGCGACTGCGTGACATGATCGTTCAGGAAGTGCGTGATGTAACCATGGTGATGGTGTCGACCGAACGGGACATGCCGGTGGATCGCGCACTGGCTGAAGGTTATATCCGGGTTGACTGGGGGACATCGTTCACCAGCCTGCACGAAAGTTATTTCCCGCAACGGCCTATTGCTGCGGTACGCGCTAACGTGGGCAGTATCGCGCTGGGGCTCATCGAGAGTTGTGGTGGCTCTGCCTACCTGCCGACAACACTGGTGGCAGCCGATATTGCGGCGGGCAAATTGTGGCGTGTGCCCGAAGCCCCGGAAATTTCACTCAAGAGTTATGCCGTGTTTCCTCTTCATGGCGAACACCGCGCACTGATCGACCAGCTGCTACAGAGATTCCCTGCCACGCCTTCTGCATCGTGAGTGGATGCAGTTTTCCTGATCCCGGCCGATCAAGCGAATATGAACTTAACGGAATTTAGCGGGTCACACTTTCCGTGTGCCCTGACATCACCTATACTATGACGCCATGTTGAGCCGTAACCTTTTGTCTTTGTTGATTTCCCTGCTGCTGACGCTGTCGCCGTTCGCTGCTCTGGACGTGGCAGCATCAGTTGCCGGCCCGGGAGATTGCATGACGATGGTCAGGGACAACGGCAATGCAGTCGGGGATGTTCAATATGTTCATACCGCAGACAACCCGGCCATGTCCGATTGTGCACATTGCAGGGACGACAGCTGTGATGATCACAACTGCGCCAGTCATGACTGCTCGACGGGTCACGGTTTGTCACTGATCCAGCCATCTGCGCTGGAGGTGCTGGATTATGACAGCGCAAACCACACCGCCGGCCTGAGTGCCGGTCTGTTGTCACACAGTACACCCCCTCCGCTTCGCCCCCCTGTATAGTCGTTCCCTGATCGTAATCTGATGCACGCGCACGCGCGTTGTGTATTGTTTTGACTCACTTTGGGAGCTACCGGCATGTTTGTGTGTCGTTTCAAGAAAACGCTACTGTTGTTTACACTGTGGCTGTTCGCAGGCAGTTTGCAGGCTGCATCTGTCCTGACCCTCGCCGAGGCTGAACAACTGGCGCTGGCGGAAGACCCGGCCGTCATCTCCAGCCGGGCGCGCGCCGAAGCACTGCGCGAGCAGGCGGTTGCCGCCGGCCAGTTACCGGATCCAAAACTGGTGCTGGGTATGTGGAATGTGCCGGTGGACGATTTCAGTATCAGCCGTGAGCCGACTACTCAGCTGCGTACCGGTATTCGCCAGGCATTTCCACGCGGAAACTCACTGGAATACCGCCAGCGCAGTACCGAGTGGATGGGCAGGGCGGAAGACGCCATGACGCAGAACACCCGGCTGGAGATACAACGCGATGTCCGCCAGGCCTGGCTGGAGTTGTTCTACCAGCAGCGCGCCGCCGGGATTGTGGAACAGTCGCGCGACCTGTTCAGGCAGCTGGTCGAAATCACGCGCTCGCACTTTGCCAGCGGACGTGTCAGCCAGCAGGACGTTTTGCAGGCGCAGCTGGAGCTGTCCCGCCTCGATGACCGTGCCACCCGTATCCGGAAACAGGCTGATATACAGCGTGCCAGGCTCGGTCGCTGGCTGGGCGAACGCGCCTGGTCACCCATCGATGAAAGCTTCCCGCGTCTGCCTGCCCTGCCCGACCGGGAACAGCTTCAGGCCGGACTCATATCGCACCCCGCGATTGCGGCAGCCAGTGCGCGTGTAGCGTCACAACAACAGATGGTCAAGGTGGCGCGTGAACAATACAAGCCGGGTTTCAATGTCGGTGTCGAGTACCGCAAACGTTTCGGTGACAACCCGGACGGCAGTTCACGCGATGACATGATGGCCGCCATGGTGACGCTGGATCTGCCCCTGTTCACAGAAAAGCGGCAGGACAAACAGCTGGCCGCCCGTCAGTCACTGGCCGACGCTGCCATACAGGCACGCGAACGGCGTCTGCGTGAGTTACGGCGCATGCTGGATGCTGAATATGCCCGCTGGAAACGGTTGGGTGAACTGGAAGTCCTGTACCGCGAAAAGCTGCTGCGTGAGTCGCACGATAATGCTGACGCGGCACTGTCGTCCTACCAGAACGGCATCAACGAATTCACCACCCTGATGCGGGCGCGACTGATGGAACTGGACGTGCGCCTGCAGGATATCCGTATTCGCGTCGATCGTGCAAAAGCTGCAGCAGGCCTGCTGTTTCTTGTCGCCAAAAACGCCGACGCCATGAACAACCCGGGAGAGAATCCATGAATCTGTTTAATTCGTCATGCCGGCGCAGGCCGGCATCCAGTGTACTGAATAGCATAGATGGCGGCATGGGCTTGTTCTGGCTTGCACTGTTTGCAGCAACACTTGCCTCAGCCCTGACGTCAATGCCGGTTTCGGCCGGGGAAGACAAGGAGATTCTTTACTGGGTGGCGCCGATGGACCCCAACTACCGCCGCGACAAGCCCGGCAAGTCACCCATGGGCATGGACCTGGTTCCGGTCTATGCAGACGACGGGAACGAGGGCGATATTGTCAGGATCAACCCGGTCATGGTACAGAACCTCGGTGTCAGAACCGCCGAGGTCAAGCGTGGAAAACTCTGGCGCCTGATCGAGGCGGTGGGTTATGTCGCGTTCGACGAGCGCAAACTCAGTCATGTCCACCTGCGCACCGATGGCTGGATCGACAAGCTCACCATCAAGTCCAACGGTGAGCGTGTCAAAAAAGGCGATGTGCTGTTTGAGCTGTACTCCCGTGAACTGGTCAACGCACAGGAAGAGTACATTCAGTCATTACGTGGCAGTAATGATTACCTGAGACGTGCTTCAAGGGAACGCCTGGAAGCACTGGGTATGAGCAGACAGCAAATCCGCGAAGTCGCGAAGCAACGTCGTGCCTTCCAGCAGGTTCGCATACTGGCCAGCCAGGACGGTATCGTGCATAACCTCAATGTGCGTGAAGGCATGTACGTCAAACCCAGCACGGAAGTGATGACACTGGCCGACCTGTCCTCGATATGGCTGCTGGTCGATGTCTTTGAACGCCAGTCAGACTGGGTGGCTGCCGGTCAGCCGGCCGAAGTGCGGCTGGGTTATCTTCCCGGCCGCACCTGGGAGGGCAATGTCGAGTTTGTTTATCCCACCATTGATCCCAGGACCCGCACCCTGCAGGCGCGGTTGCGCTTCGACAACCCGGGTGAAATGCTCAAACCGGACATGTACGCCGATGTGCGCATTTATGCCGGCCCGAAAGACAATGTGCTGAGTATTCCGCGTGAGGCCCTGATCAAGGGCAGCGATGCACAGCGTGTGGTGCTTTCGCTGGGCGACGGGCGTTTCCGCGCCGTGCCGGTTGTTGCCGGTATGGAAAGTGGCGAATGGGTGGAAATTCTCGAAGGCCTGAAGGAAGGCGAGAAGGTGGTGACCTCCGCTCAGTTCCTGATCGATTCCGAAGCCAGCCTGCGCGCCAGCTTCAGCCGCATGGGCTCGGATGACAACGATAACAGTGCCGTCGAGGGACCCGCTATGGGCATGGGAGTGGTCAACGAGATCTTTGCCGACGAGCGTCGACTGAATATTTCCCATGAACCGATAGAGGCGCTCGGGTGGCCCGAAATGACGATGGACTTCAACCTGAACGATAACGCCAGCCTGGAGGGTCTTTCACCCGGGTCGAAGGTGCACTTCATGCTGAAGAAAGACGATCAGGGGAACTACACCATCGATTCGATCAGCGTCGTTGAATAAGCACGACGCCATGACGACACAATCACTCAAGAGACTTGGCTCATGATTGCAAATATCATTCACTGGTCGGTCAGGAACCGTTTCCTGGTGTTGCTGATGACGCTGGGCCTGGTGGCCTGGGGCAGTTATTCACTGAAGAACACACCACTGGACGCTCTGCCCGATCTGTCTGACGTGCAGGTCATCATCAAGACCAGCTTCCCCGGCCAGGCGCCACAGGTGGTGGAAGACCAGGTCACCTATCCGCTGACGACCACCATGCTGTCGGTACCCAAGGCAACCACGGTGCGCGGTTATTCCTTCTTCGGGGATTCCTTCGTGTACATCCTGTTCGAGGATGGCACCGACCTGTACTGGGCGCGTTCCCGTGTACTGGAGTATCTCAGCCAGGTGCAAAGCCGTTTGCCCGCCAATGCCACAACGGCACTGGGGCCGGATGCCACGGGTGTCGGCTGGGTGTATGAATACGCCCTGGTCGACCGGACCGGGCAGCATGATCTTTCCCAGTTGCGCAGCATCCAGGACTGGTTCCTGAAATATGAATTACAGACCGTTCCCGGGGTTTCCGAGGTCGCAACCATCGGCGGCATGGTCAAGCAGTACCAGGTTGTTGTCGACCCGGATCGCCTGCGCGCCTACGGTATCTCGCTCGACAAGGTAAAACGCGCTATTCAACGCGGCAACCAGGAAGTCGGTGGCTCGGTTATCGAAATGGCGGAAGCCGAGTACATGGTGCGCGCCACTGGATACATCCAGGGGCTTGAACAGCTTCGCGAGATCCCGCTGGGCATGAATGCCAACGGCACACCGGTATTGCTGGAAGATATTGCCGAGATCCGCCTTGGCCCGCAAATGCGCCGTGGTATCGCCGAACTGGATGGTGAAGGTGAAGTGGTTGGCGGCGTGATTATCATGCGCTGGGGTGAGAATGCGCTGACGACGATTGAAGGTGTGAAGCAAAAACTGAAAACCCTGCAGGCCAGCCTGCCGGACGGTGTCGAGATTGTCCCGACCTATGACCGATCCGGCCTGATTGAACGCGCCATCGATACCCTGAAGGAAAAACTGGTCGAGGAATTTATCGTTGTCACCCTGGTGTGTGCGATATTCCTGTTCCACATCCGTTCAGCGCTGGTGGTGTTGCTCAGCCTTCCCGTCGGCATCCTGGTGGCTTTCATCGTTATGCATATGCAGGGGATCAATGCCAACATCATGTCGCTGGGGGGTATCGCTATTGCGATTGGCGCCATGGTGGATGCGGCCATCGTCATGATCGAGAACATGCATAAACACATGGAGAACGAAACGATAACGGAGGAGAACCGTTGGGAGATTGTCGCCAAGGCGGCGGCCGAGGTCGGCCCCGCACTGTTCTTCTCACTGCTGATTATCACGCTGAGCTTCCTGCCGGTGTTCACCCTGGAAGCCCAGGAGGGTCGCATGTTTGCGCCACTGGCCTTCACCAAGACCTATGCCATGGCAGCGGCAGCCGGCCTGTCGATCACGCTGGTGCCCGTGCTCATGGGGTATTTCATTCGCGGCAAGATCATTGCCGAGGATAAGAACCCGGTAAACCGGCTCCTGATCGCCGGTTACCGCCCGGTCATCGACAAGGTGCTTGCCATGCCGAAGACCATCGTGCTGGTTTCCACCCTGGCGGCCGCCTCCATGCTGTGGCCGCTGACGGGGCTGTGGCCGCTGGAAGACGGCCTGGGGTCCGAATTCATGCCCGACCTCAATGAGGGGGACTTGCTGTATATGCCGAGTACCTTCCCGGCCGTTTCCATTGGCAAGGCACAGGAAATCATCCAGCAGACCAATAAACTCATTGCCACCGTTCCCGAGGTCAAGCGGGTATTCGGCAAGGTCGGGCGTGCCGAGTCGGCGACTGACCCGGCGCCGCTGACCATGATCGAAACCACCATCCAGCTCAAGCCGCTGGATGAATGGCGAGAAGGCATGACCATGGACAAGCTGCGTCGTGAGCTGGACGCATTGGTGAAAGTTCCCGGCATGAGCAACGCCTGGGTCATGCCGATCAAGAACCGTATCGATATGCTGGCAACCGGTATCAAGACACCGGTCGGTATCAAGGTGGCAGGCCCCGATCTGGCGGTGATCCAGGAGATCGGCAAGGATATCGAGCGTATCCTGACGCCTGTGCCAGGCACCATATCGGTATTTTCCGAACGCGTGGTGGGTGGCCGTTACGTGCTGGTGGACATCAACCGTACAGCCGCCTCGCGTTACGGACTCAATATCGCCGACGTGCAGCAGATTGTCAGTACTGCCGTGGGTGGCATGAATGTGACCGAGAGTATCGAGGGCCTGGAACGCTACCCGGTCAACCTGCGTTACCCGCGCTCGGTCCGCGATTCCGAGGTCAAGCTGGCGGAACTGCCCATACGCACACCGGAAGGTGCCCAGATAACGCTGGGTGATGTCGCGGACGTTAAAATTGTTGGCGGCCCGGGTGTCATAAAGAGTGAGAATGCCCGGCTCAATGGCTGGATTTATATCGACATCCAGGATCGTGATCTGGGGTCCTATGTCAAGGAGGCCAAACAGGTCGTTGCCGAGCAGCTCGACCTGCCGGCCGGTTACTCACTCAACTGGTCCGGGCAGTACGAGTTCATGGAGCGTGCCAAACAGAAACTGGCCACCGTCATCCCCGTCACGCTGGGTATTATCGTGTTACTGCTGTACCTGAACTTCCAGCGCTTCACCGAGGTGTTGATTATCCTCGGCACACTGCCTTTGGCGCTGGTTGGCGGCATCTGGCTGTTGTATTTCCTGAATTACGATATTTCGGTTGCAGTTGGCGTAGGTTTTATTGCGCTTGCCGGTGTATCGGTGGAGATTGGCGTCATCATGCTGGTCTACCTGAACCAGGCCTATCGGCGTCACCAGGAAGTGGCATGGCGCGAACAGCGATCTGTCGATATGAAGGAGCTGCGCGAGGCAATCATTGAAGGTGCACTGATGCGTGTACGCCCCATTATGATGACCGTGGCCGCGATCATCGCCGGTCTGCTGCCGATCATGCTCGGTACCGGCACCGGATCGGAAGTCATGCGCCGTATTGCAGCCCCCATGGTTGGCGGCATGATCAGTGCCACGATCCTGACATTATTGATCATACCCGCCGCCTTCATGATCTGGCGTGGCTACCAGATTCGATCGGGCAGGATCTCCCGCGATTGATCTGTGCATGGAATGGCACTAAGTTAAGTCGAAATCACCACTGTCATCCCGGCGCAGGCCGGGATCCAGGCGGTTTGATCAAGCTTCCTGGATTCCCGCCTGCGCGGGAATGACGGGATTTAAGGCTTAACCTGGTGCCATTCATCTGTGCTGTGGATCTGCAGCATACTGGCGCCAGGGGCCTGCCCTGGTGCCTGCTGCGAACCAGCACGCAGGAAATTGATTCAGGTCAAGGCACCCTGTAGCGCAGTCCAATAGCCTGACCCCCGGTTGTAGAATGTTACGGGTTGGTTCAGAGTGTAGCCATGCGGAATCTTTTAAACTGGTTGGTGATTATCGCGCTGTCGGCATCTCCGCTGTCGCTGATGCATGCCGCCTTCGCTGGCAACTGCGAGCGCAGTGAATCCGTATCCCCGACCACTCAGGGAAGTCACGCAACAGGGATGCACAAGCTCGCTGACCACAAGGAACAGGATCCTTGCTGTGGTGATCTCTGTATTGATCAAACCTGTGGCAGTTCTTGCATGACGGCCGGGACTATTACCAGCTTGCCAGTCAATCCCCTTGTTTATAGTGTGGCAACTCTCACAGAATTTTCTAACCTTCATAACAGGGACCGTCTCTCCGGTCTGAATCCGCAGCCTCTGCTGCATCCTCCCTGCTACAGCGTCAGACAAGATATATCTGACATTTGAGCAATACCTCGTGGTACTGTTTTGCCGCCATGTATGGCCGGCATAACAACACAACATCAACCCGTCCCCGAACAGCAGTCAAGCCGGGGGCGAACAGGGAGACAGACCGATGAAACAGACTCTCATGAAACTGAAACCGCTTGCACTCGCCCTGTGCGTTGCCTCGCTTCCGTTGCCAGTCTATTCCGCCGATAATCCCGATTCACTGAGAGAGACAGTGGAAGCGCTGAAGAAACAACTGGAGCAGGTTCAGAAACAGCTCGATGAACAGGAGAGGTCCAGTGTAACCCGGGCTGATCTGGCACGGGTCGAGAAACAGGCGGCCGCGGCCAGCGAGTGGACAGCGCCGAACACCCTGATCCATATGGCCGGTTATGCCGACGTGGATTATATAAAGACAGAGGGCGAAGATGGGAGCTTTACGATTGGGACCTTTTCGCCGATTTTCCATTTCCAGTACCGTGACATGGTGATGCTGGAATCGGAACTTGAATTCGGGCTTGAGGATGACGGGAGTACAGAGGTTGGCCTCGAATACCTCACCGTCGACTTTTTCCTGAATGACTATGTTACCCTGGTGGCGGGCAAGTTCCTGAGCCCGGTTGGCCAGTTCCGGCAGAACCTGCACCCTTCCTGGATCAACAAGATGGCATCCGCACCTCCCGGCTTCGGTCATGATGGCGCGGCACCGATCTCGGAAACCGGCGTACAGTTGCGCGGCGGTTTCCCGATCGGCGGTATCCGCACCAACTTTGCGGTGTATACCGGCAATGGTCCCGAGTTTAATGCTGAAACGGAAGACCAGACCGAATTCGGGCTTGAAGGTGTTCGCGCAGAAGGTTTTGGAGCCGACCGCGACGGGGAAATGGTCTATGGCGGACGCTTTGGCATTCTGCCGATGCCGGGTCTTGAAATCGGTGTCTCGGGCGCGACCGGTAAAGGCACCGTGACCGAGCTTGAGGATGCCTCCGGCCTGCCGGAACTTGCGCTGAATGAGGAAAAACGCGATTACCGGGTGGTGGGTGCTGATTTCAACTTTTCCTACCGTTCGCTGGGCATACGGGGTGAGTATGTCAAAACACGTGTTGGTTCCGCGAATACCGGTCTGACGTCATCGGGTTCTGCAACCTGGGAATCATTCTATACCCAGGCGGCCTATCGTTTCCTTCCGACAAAGTGGGAAGCGGCCGTACGTTACACCGATTTCGATTCTGCCGTCGATACGCAGGATCAGGAACAGTGGGCAGTTGCGCTGAATTATCTCTTTACCAATAACTTTATGGCCAAGTTTACCTACGAGTTGAATGACAACGACAAGGGAAGCCCCGCCGATGACAACCGCTTCCTGACTCAACTGGCCTACGGTTTCTAAGGAGTGATGACAATGAAAAAGCATGCAATCCAACAGCTGAGAACAACCCTGGCCGCAGCCTCTTTCGCCGCACTTTGCTGGCTTTCAGCGCCGGCAGTCGCATTCGACTACCCGGAGCCGGGGGACTTTGCCAAGGGTTCCCGGGCCTGGGCCGAGAACTGTGCCCGTTGCCATAATATCCGTTCTGCCAATGAGCTGCGCGACGATCAATGGCTGACCACGGTTTTCCATATGCGTGTTCGCGCGGGTCTGACCGGACAGGAAGCCCGGGACATTCTGACGTTTCTGCAGACGTCCAATGTTTCCTTTACACCAGGCGTGACGCCTGCCAGCAGCGAGGAATCACCTGCCAGTACCATGTCAGGCAAGGACATCTACCAGCAAACCTGCATTGCCTGCCATGGCCCGGACGGTAAAGGGGCTTTTGCCGGTGTTCCCGACTTTACCAACCCGAAGGGACGTCTGAGCAAGAGTGACGACGAGTTGCTGAAGAATGTCAGGAATGGATACCAGACACCCGGTTCGCCAATGGCCATGCCACCACGAGGCGGGAACGCTGCGCTGACGGATGGCGATCTGCGTAATGTCGTTGAATACCTGCGTAACGCGTTTGGTTCGTAACACGGCAATGCCCGGCACCGGGATGTCCCGGTGCCGGACTTGGATCATGCAGTATGCGCGAGTACACTCGCCGGCATGCGTGCAGAGGATGACAGTCTGACAATCGGTGCCCTGGCAAAGCGAGCCGAAGTCAATGTTGAAACGATACGCTACTACCAGCGCATCGGCCTGTTGCACGAACCCCCCAGACCGGCTCAGGGATACCGGCGTTATCCACAACAGGTCGTTTCACGTATTCACTTTATCAAACGCGCACAGGAACTGGGTTTTTCGCTGAAAGAAATCGCTGAACTGCTGCAACTCAATGACGGTTGTTGCCGTACCGCTCGCCTCATGGCCGAACAGAAGCGCGAACGGGTGGATGCACGGCTTCATGATCTGCAACGCCTGCACGCGACGCTCAGTCGTATGATCGATGCCTGTCGTCAGAGCGAGGTGGACGGTGCAAGCTGCGCCCTGATCGACACCCTGACCAACCGTCAGGACAGTGTTTCAGACTGAGACCGGTTTCAGCGCTTCTATCGTTGCGGAAATCACGTAATCCTCAATGCCCCGGCCCGGTGCCCAGTCCTTGATGAAGTCCCGTGATTCATCTTTCGGCTGAATCGAGATCTGTTCAAAGCCTGCGGCTTTCAGCCAGTTTTCCAGTTCACTGACCCGTGACGCACCCGCCACGCAAGCTGAATGCAAATAGGGATCGTTACGCATGGATTCCGGCAGTTCGGTGCTGGCAACGACATCGGAGATGGCCAGTCGCCCACCGGGCTTCAGTACCCGCCAGGTTTCGCGGAACACCTGTGGTTTGTCGGGGGACAGGTTGATCACACAGTTTGAAATAATGACGTCAACCGTTGCATCGGCAACGGGCAGGTGCTCGATTTCGCCGAGACGGAACTCAACCTGGCTGAAACCGCCTTTTTCCGCATTGCTGCGTGCCTTGCTGAGCATGGCCGGGGTCATGTCAATGCCGATCACATGTCCTTCCACACCGACTTCCTGCGCGGCGAGAAAGGCATCGAAGCCACCACCGCTACCCAGATCCACTACCACTTCACCGGGCTTCAGGCTGGCAATGGCCGCCGGGTTACCGCAACCAAGGCCCATGTCGGCACCGCCTGGCACGCTGTCAATGTCATCCTGCGAATAGCCCAGTCGGGTTGAAATCAGCGCGTTGATCTGTTCGTCTTCCGAAACACCGCAGCAGGACGCGGCTTCACCGCAACACGCACCTTCGTTGCTGGCTTCGGCAACTTCGCTGTAGGCCTGGCGAACATTCTGGCGGATCTGATCGGATTGTGACTTGTTCATGTATAACGTTCCTGTAAATTCATGTCGTTGTCTGGCTGAAATGTTGCCAGCGCCTGAGGTCTTCGGGGTAATCGATGTCCCACAGCCGATCGAGTTCGGAGAAATCAATACCGGCATCGCACAAGGCCTTACGGGTCTGTTGCATTACACTATCACAGCCCCAGTTGATATGGCGAAATACCCTTTCATCTGCCTGTGTTGAGCCGATCAACACATAACCGCCGTCTTCACTGGGTCCGACAA
Source organism: Thiogranum sp. (assembly GCF_058323355.1). Classification (NCBI taxonomy): domain Bacteria; kingdom Pseudomonadati; phylum Pseudomonadota; class Gammaproteobacteria; order Chromatiales; family Ectothiorhodospiraceae; genus Thiogranum; species Thiogranum sp. Next base: position 18,365 of record NZ_JBTTIO010000020.1, on the reverse strand, counting down.
CCACCTGTGAACCGCTGGCAAGTTGTTGCAGTGCAGTTTCGAGGTATTCCGCATCCATGACCGGGCAATCGGTGCCGATGATCAGTGCCGTTCTGCGTGTCTTCAGAACCTGGTCAAGGGCCAGGTACATACGTTCCCCGAGGTCTTCACCGTGTTGTGCGACGAGCTTTGCCTGGTGCTGCAATGCGATTTTTTGCAGGAAGGGATGCCCCGTATCACCGGCAATGTGCAGCTCGACCGGTGCAAGCCGGCTGTCAGCGACCGTGTGGAGAGTGTGTTCCAGCAGTTGCCGGTAGACCTCCAGCGTGGCATCAGCGCCGATGCCGGCGGCAAGCCGCGTTTTTACCTGCCCGTGTTCCGGCGAGCGGGCGAAAATGACAATACAGGCATCGGGATACCGGTATGTACCTTGCTCATACATAGTAGGGTGCCAGGCGGCGGGCGGGTACGCCGAGGTAGAAAGCCAGACGCAGCAGCCACATGCGAACAATCGTGCGCACGACCCCGCGGGTTTCCCAGCGTCGGCTTGAGGTGATCAGCGTGACGTCTGCCAGCACCGGCCTCACCTCGCGCCTGAGGCGGGTGGACAGGTCGATATCCTCCATCAGCGGAATGTCGCGAAATCCCCCGACACGATCGAGGAGTTGCCGGGTAACAAAAATACCCTGGTCGCCGGTAAGAATACCGGTCAGACGCGAGCGCGCATTCATCAGCCGTTCAACTATTCTCAGCAGGCGTTGCTGGCCGGAAAGGCGAACCGGGAAACCACCCCACTCTGTGCTGGCCAGCAGTTGCGCAATGATCTCGTCGGCGTTGGCTGGCACCGATGAGTCAGCGTGCAGGAACCACAACACTTCACCACTCGCAGCCTGCGTCCCGCTACGCATCTGCAGCGCACGCCCGGTTTCGGATGCAAGGCACTGGTCGCACAGCGGGCGGGCAATGGACGGCGTGCCGTCCCGGCTTCCTCCGTCTACCACGATAATCTCGTGACCGCGCCGCCGAAATGGCTGGAGCGCAGTGAGCAGCGTTTCAATACGGGAACGCTCATTGAGGACAGGAATGATGATGCTCAGTTTCATGACCGTGTTTCGTTTTCAGTATGCCTAACTCACTGATTGTTACAGGAATATGTAAAGATTAAAGGTGCTTTTGCCGACAATATGGTAACGATTGCCGCACAAATACTACAAATAACTCGCGACAGACCGGGGCATATTTTATTAGAATTGTGCCAAACACCCTTGCGTGGTCAAAAATAATGAGTAAATACAATATCCTGCTGGCTGGTTCAGGATCAGTTCAGGCTGCGATCGAGCAAACGCTGGAGCATGCCGATTTCGCGTTTGAGTTGATTTGCAGCCATGATCGTCAGCGCTTCGTCGATGCACTTGGGGCAGGTCAGCGTCTGGATCTCATTATCAGCGAGCCTGAGCTGGGTGATTTTTCCGCACTGGAAATCATGCCCCTGCTGGCGCAGCACCACAAACAAAATCTTCCTGTTATTCTGCTGGCTGAAACCGGTGTGGAAGCCATCACGCTTGGCTGCCTTGAGCAAGGCATCGATCAACTGGTCATTAATACCCCCGCCTCATTACCCAGGCTCTGTGCACTGGTTCCTTTTGTTATCCGCCGGGCGGAGGAAACCAGCCGGCAGCTGTTGCTCGCGAAAGAGCTGCAGGAAAGCAGGGAACGTTATCTCGATATCTTCGATAACACCAATGACCTGATCCAGTGTCTGTCACAGGATGGCCGCTTTATTTATACCAATCGCTGCTGGCGCGAAACCATGGGTTACACCGCTGAGGAGGTCAGCCGCCTGGTGCTGACGGATGTACTGCACCCGGACAGTCTTGAATGCTGCCAGCAACGCTTTTCACGCCTGAAGTCCGGCGAGTCAATGCAACGCATCGACTTCAAGTTTGTTACCAAGTCAGGCGAAACCGTACACCTTGAAGGCGACTGTGGATCTGTAATAAAGGACGGCGAAGCCATATCGACCCGTGGCATTTTCAGGAACGTCACCGACTCGGTCAAATCAGATAAAGCGCGCAAGGTCAGTGAAGCGCGCTACCAGACACTCTACGACAACGCGCCGGACATCTACTCGATCGTCAACGCACAGGGTGAGTTTGAGTCGATTAACCGCACCGGTGCAAAAATACTCGGCTACACGGTTGAAGAACTGATCGGCAAGCCGGCAACGCTGGTGATCCATCCCGAAGACCGCGAACGCGTACTGGCCTACATCACGGAGCGTTTCTCCGACCCCGAGGACAGTAACGGGATCGAATACCGCAAGATCAGAAAGGACGGGTCGGTGTTATGGATACACCAGCGCGTCAGCCTGGACCCGGATACCAGTCAGCCCCGCATGCTGGTGCTTTGCCGCGATATTACCGAGCAGCATGAACTGCGCAGGCAGCTCTCCTACCAGGCCACGCACGATGACCTGACGCAACTGATCAACCGACGCGAGTTTGACAGTCGCCTGCGCCGCATGCTGGCTGCCGCCGGTGATTCGAACGATGACCACCATGTGCTGTGTTATCTCGACCTTGACCAGTTCAAGGTGATCAACGATACCTGTGGGCACAGCGCGGGTGATGAATTGCTGCGCCAGGTCGCCGCACTGTTGAGCCGGCAGATTCGTTCCCGCGATACGCTGGCCCGGCTTGGCGGTGATGAATTTGCCATTCTCATGGAACACTGCCCGCTCGAACAGGCCGAGATTCTGGCCAACCGTATCCGTGAGAAGATCGAGGACTTCCGCTTCCAGTGGAAAACCCGCCGCTTCAGCATTGGCGCCAGCGTGGGTGTTGTGCCTGTACAGCACTCGGGCTCGGTCGAGGATGTCCTCAGCCTTGCCGATTCCGCCTGTTACGAGGCCAAGCAACTGGGCAGAAACCGTGTCCATGTTTTCCGCCCTGGCGACCGCGCCATTGTTGGCAAGGTGGGCGATGGCCGTTGGGCAAGCCGTATTACCGAAGCGCTGGATAATAACGCGTTCAGCCTGTTCGCCCAGGAGATCGCGCCCTGCAGGGGCGGCGGTTGCGGGCAGCGCATGGAAATCCTGATCCGGCTGCGTGATGCGGACGTCATGGTTAACCCGGGCGCTTTCATGCCGGTTGCAGAGCGCTACAATTTGTCAGGCAGGCTCGACCAGTGGGTACTGAACCAGACAATGATCTGGTTTGAACAGCACCCCGATGCACTTGCTGAACTGGAAGTTTGCTCGGTAAATCTGTCTGCACTGTCGCTTTGTGATGAGGTATTCCGCAACTATGCGCTCGAGCGCATCTGCAGTTCGGGGTTCCCGGCTGAAAAACTGTGTTTCGAGGTGACCGAAACAGCCGCCATATCCAATGTTACCCAGGCAACGGAGTTTATGCGCGCGTTGCGCGACAAGGGGTGCCTTTTCGCGCTGGATGATTTTGGCAGTGGATTGTCATCCCTCGCCTACCTGAAAAATCTGCCCGTGGATATTGTAAAGATCGATGGCGCATTCGTTCGCAATATTGTCAACAGCGAAGTTGACCATATGATGGTCAAATCGATCTGCGACATAGCCCGCATGATGGGTATGAAAACCACGGCGGAATATGTCGAGTCAGACGAAGCACTGCAGATTCTCAGGAATACAGGTGTCGATTTTGTTCAGGGGTTCCATATCGGCCACCCTGTCCCGCTTGAGGAATTTGCGGAAAGCCGGCGGCACAACGCCGAAATCCTCAGTTTCAAGCGTTAACGACGACGCACGTGCACAACGAGCAATCGCCCGAGAACATCCCCGCAACAGAATGTTTTACGCTTTTTACGGAAGGTGACCTGCTCTACGAGGATATGCTGGCGCGGATCGCGACAGCGCGTTCCGAAGTCCTTCTCGAAAGTTATATCTTTGCCGACGATGAAACAGGCCGGCGTTTTGCCCGGCAACTGTCCGGGCAGGCACAGGCCGGTGTCCGGGTCAGGGTTCACATCGATGCAGCCGGTTCCCTGTTCTGGTCGGCGCGGTCATTGCTGAACGGGATGGCAGCGCAAGGGGTTCAGGTGCGCTGGTTTCACCGCTGGGACTGGCGTCGGCCCTGGCGCTATAACCGTCGTAATCACCGCAAGTTGCTGGTGATCGATGGCAAGACAGCCTGGGTGGGTGGGTTCAATATCCATCGCGAGAACTCCCTGTCTGTCTACGGCCCCGAACGCTGGCGCGATACACATGTACGGTTTTCCGGCAAACTGGCTGTTCACGCAAGACAGTTGTTCAATGACTTCTGGCGTCGGCGAAAACGCCTCCGGACACGACACCCTGCAACGGGCGATCATCTGCTGATCTCGAATTATGCCTACGGCAGCCGGCGCCACATGAACCGCCTGTTCCGGCATGTGCTGGCCGGCGCACAGCAATGCGTCCACCTTACCACGCCCTACTTTATCCCCGATCGCCGTACACAACAGCTGTTGACCCAGGCTGCCAGGCGGGGGGTGGACGTTCATCTTCTGGTGCCGGGGAAAAGCGATATCCGGATTGCCCGCTGGGCGGCTCACGCCGTTTATGAACCGCTGCTCGATGCCGGTGTGCAGATACACGAATACCTGCCCCGGGTACTGCACGCCAAGACGGTTGTCGTTGACGGTCGCCAGGCGGTTATCGGCACCTCGAACATCGATTACCGAAGTTTCTTTTTAAATTACGAACTCAATCTGTTTACGAAGGACACGGAACTTTGTCAGCGGCTTGAGACCCAATTCAGCGAGGATCTGTTATTGTCAGCGACGATCAGCGCAAAGCACTGGAAGCGGCGTTTCTGGGGTGGCAGGATACTGGAACTGATTGGCTGGATGGCGCGACGCTGGCTATAGTTAAAGATACAGGGTTTCACAGGGAGAGTATCAATATGCAGAAAATCTGTATTGTAGGGGCAGGACGTGTCGGGGAGTCGGCCGCGCAGATTCTGGCCAAGGAAGAGTTATGCAGCGAGGTGGCGCTGCTCGATATTCATGAAGGTGTCCCGCAGGGTATCGCGCTGGACATTCAGCAGTCCGGCTCACTGTTGCGTTTCGATACACGCGTCATCGGGGACACAGACCCGGCCATCATGAGCGATTCGGACATGATCATCATCACGGCGGGCTTTCCGCGCAAGCCGGGCATGTCGCGCTCGGATGTGCTGGAAGCCAATCTGGGTATTATCGATGGACTGGTCGACAATGCCATGCGCTACGCGCCGGACAGCATGATCATGATGGTCACCAACCCGGTCGATGTGTTGACCTGGCGTGCCTGGCAACGTACCGGCTGGCCGCGCCAGCGCGTGTTCGGCCAGTCCGGCGCACTGGATACGGCGCGCATGATCAGTTTTATTGCGCTCGAAACCGGTTACTCGATCAAGGATATTTCTGCGCTGGTACTGGGCGGTCACGGCGATGCCATGGTGCCCCTGCCCCGCTTTACCGATATTGCCGGTATCCCCATCGAACATTTCCTCGATGATGCCACCATCCAGCAGATTGCCGAACGGACCCGTCAGGGTGGCGGCGAAATACTTGCCCTGAAGAAGCACAGCAGTGCCTATGATTCGCCGGCGGCGGCCATTGCCTCGATGGTCGATGCTATCCGTCATAACCGTCGGCGCATCCTGCCCTGCGTGAGCATCCTCGATGGCGAGTACGGGCAGAGCGGCATCGCCATGGGTGTCCCGGCCGTACTCGATGAGAATGGCCTGTCAAAAATTATCGAGTTGAAGCTGAACGCGACGGAGAAAAAGGACTTTGACCGGTCCGCCGACATGGTTCGGGACGATATAACATTATTGCCATAATAACTGGCGCAGCAAAAGGAGGGTTTGCCCGTGGTCGATGAAACCGTCACCGTCATTGATAACCGGACCGGAAAACGTATGGATCTTCCCATACGCAAGGCAACGCAGGGTCCCGATGCCGTTGATATCGGCCGCTTCTACCGCGAAATGGGGTATTTCACCTACGACCCCGGTTTTCTCTCCACCGCCAGCTGCCACAGCAGGCTGACCTATCTGGATGGTGAAAAAGGCATGTTGATGTATCGGGGCTACCCGATCGATCAACTGGCCGAAAAGAGCAACTTCCTCGAAGTGGCCTACCTGATGCTGTATGGCGAACTGCCACAGCAGCAGGCGCTGGAGGATTTCCGGAATATCATCATCCACCACACCATGCTCAATGAATCGCTCAAAAGTTTTTTCCAGGGGTTTTATCACGACGCACACCCGATGGCGATCATGGTCGGCGTGGTGGGCTCCCTGTCCGCCTTCTACCACGACTCCACCGACATCAACAATCCACGCCACCGGGAGATTGCCGCCCACCGTATGATTGCCAAGATGCCCAGCATCGCAGCCGCCAGTTACAAACACTCGGTTGGCGAGCCGCAGGTGTACCCGGATAACAGCCTGAGTTACACCGGCAACCTGCTGAACATGATGTTTGCGGTACCCTGCGAACCCTTTGTGCTCAATACAGTGGCGGAAAGAGCCCTCGACCTGATCTTTATCCTGCACATCGACCACGAACAGAATGCCAGCACCTCGACGGTACGCCTGGCCGGCAGTTCCGGCGCCAACCCGTTCGCCTGTATTGCCTCGGGCATTGCCGCCCTGTGGGGTCCGGCCCACGGTGGCGCCAATGAAGCGGTGCTGAAAATGCTCGACGAAATCGGTGAAGTGGCCAATGTGCCGAAGTTCCTGGCCCGCGCCAAAGACAAGCACGACCCGTTCCGGCTGATGGGGTTTGGCCACCGGGTTTACAAGAACTATGATCCGCGTGCACGCATTATCCGGCAGATGTGCCACGAGGTGCTGGAAAAACTGGGTGACGCCAATGACCCGCATTTTGAACTGGCCCTGAAGCTGGAAGAAATCGCCCTCAGCGATGAATATTTCATTGAACGCAAGCTGTACCCCAACGTGGATTTCTATTCCGGGCTGATCTACCGTGCACTGGGTATCCCGACCAACATGTTTACCGTGATGTTTGCGATTGCCCGCACCGTTGGCTGGGTGGCACAGTGGATGGAGATGATCAGTGAGGACAACCAGCGTATCGGCCGTCCTCGTCAGTTGTATATCGGGTCAACGCAGCGGGATTATGTTCCCATTGACCAGCGTGGTGTGATAAAGACACCCTGATGCCTGAAACGGAATTCGATCTGTCAGCGGACATCTGTCATCTCAATCATGCAGCCGTGGCCCCCTGGCCGTTACGGACGGTACGTGCAGTACAGGCCTTCAGTCAGGAAAACGCAACGCTCGGGTCGCAACACTATGCGCAGTGGCTGGAAACCGAACAGCAGTTGCGTGAACGTCTGGCACAGTTGATCAATGCCCGGGGCAGCGATGAAATCGCCCTGTTGAAAAACACCTCTGAAGCGCTCTCGGTCGTCGCCTGGGGACTGGACTGGAAGCCTGGCGATGAAGTGCTTGTCAGTGCGCATGAGTTTCCCTCCAACCGGATTGTCTGGGAATCGCTGGAACCACTCGGCGTGGTCGTCAGGCAGATCGACCCTGGAAACTCCAGCGTCCCGCACGAGCAACAACTGGTCGCTGCAATGACGGCACGCACGCGCCTGGTATCAGTGAGTTCCGTTCACTATGCAACAGGTCTTGCGCTGGACCTCCCCCCTGTCGGTCGCGCCTGCCGTGAGCGGGATATCATTTTCTGTGTGGATGCCATCCAGAGCCTGGGCGCAAAACCCTTCGACGTACAGGCCTGCCAGGCCGATTTCGTCATGGCCGACGGGCACAAATGGATGCTTGGCCCGGAAGGGATTGCGCTTTTTTACTGTCGACGGGAGTGGATCGAACGGTTGATACTGCGCCAGTACGGCTGGCATATGGTGGAAGCCATGGGCGACTTTGATCGCAGCGACTGGCAACCTGCGCATTCGGCAAGGCGTTTTGAATGCGGCAGCCCGAATATGCTGGGTATTCATGCCTTGCACGCCAGTATTGGCCTGCTGCTGGAAACCGGGCTACAGAATATTTCTCGGTCTATTTCCTCAAAGGTCACATATCTTATTGACAGGTTAATAGAAAATGGCGCCGAAATTCTCTCGGAAACGCGTCCTGCCCGGCGTGCCGGGATTGTTACCTTCCGCTTCCCGGACGACGACACGGCAAGACGTTACCGGTATTTGCAGGCGCAGGGGGTGCTGTGTGCGCTGCGCGGGGGCGGAATCCGTTTTTCCCCGCATTTCTATACGCCGGAAATCGTCCTGCAGCGTGCCCTCAAGCTGGCGTGCCAGTCGATTTGAAGGCCACAGATCCATGACTGCACAGTATTTTTTAACCAAATGCTGAATTTGCCGCTATTCTTCAATATGTAGATCACGGTTAGGGAAGGTCTGATTCATTCGTCATCCCGGCGCAGGCCGGGATGACGATTTCGAATGAATCAGGGCTTCCTTGGGTATATTCAAACAGATGACAGGTTTGGCTGTCTAACGTTCGTACATTAACCTGGAGTGGAGGTTGTATGGCATTTAATCCAGCAGCCTGGCTGGGTCGAAAGATCGTTCGCTGGCTGACGACTGAACACCCGCATACCACACCGCCACTTTGCGATTTTGACCGTGTGCGTTATGAAGTTCGCCCCTGTGACGTCATCCTCATCGAGGGACGCAGTCGTGTGTCGGAAATTATCCGCACCATCACCCAGAGCCCATGGTCGCATTCCGCACTCTATATTGGCCGGATCCACGACATTGATGACCCGGACCTGCGTGGAAGAGTATTGAGCTTCTACGATGGTGACCCCAATGAACAACTGGTTATCGAGGCCTGGCTGGGCGAAGGAACAGTGGTCAATCCACTGAGTAAATACCGTGACGACACCATCCGCATTTGCCGCCCGACCGGATTGACACGCCAGGATGCGCAAAAGGTGCTGGAATTTACCTTGCAGCACCTGGGTTTCGACTATGATCTCCGCCAGTTGCTCGATCTCGCCCGCTTCCTGCTTCCCTACAGTGTGATCCCGCGTCGCTGGCGCTCCAGCCTGTTCGAACACAACGCCGGCACACCGACGCGTTCGGTCTGCTCTTCAATGATCGCGGCGGCCTTTGCTTCGGTAAAGTTCCCGGTATTGCCGGTACTGGAAGAAAAACACGATGGCTCGTTGCGCATGATTCCGCGTAATACACGACTGTTCACACCGCGTGACTTCGACTACTCGCCCTACTTCGACATTATCAAATGCCCTCACCTGGATTTTGGCAAGAAGCCTTCTTACCGGGAGCTTCCCTGGGATAAAAAAGGGCGAATCTGTGACGACGATGGCAAGTGTTTTGTCCCCACTATGCAGCCTGAGAAAAAGCACCAGCAAGAACCGGAAAAACCATCCGCAGCGGAACCTTTGGCTGGCGACACAAAGGAAACCGTATTGAACGAAGCGGATGCTGAAAGCGTCAAACCTGACAGCATCGAAAAAACCAGCTGAGGATACGGGAGCGACATCATGGCAACACTGCTGGAAGTCATTGTTATCATCGCGGCGGCATGGGGGCTGGCGGCAGGACGTGCGCCAGGCTGGGCGTGGAGCGGTTCAATTGCCGCCTACCTGCTGGTATGGCCCGCATTGCACGCGACCAGCGCCTGGCTGCTGACACCGGTGTGGCTGATTTTCATTCCTGCCGCCGCAGTGCTGGGGGTGCCTGCCTTGCGCAGCAAGGTGATCAGCCGTCCTGTCCTGCGCCTGTTCAGGAAACTGATGCCTTCTGTATCGGATACCGAACGTGAAGCGCTGCAGGCAGGGAGTACCTGGTGGGAGGCGGACCTGTTCAGCGGCAGCCCGGACTGGCGAAAGCTTCTGGACTATGAGAAACCTGCGCTGAACGCGGAAGAGCAGGCCTTTATCGATGGTCCGGTGAATGAACTGTGCCGCATGATCGATGACTGGAAAATTACCGAAGACCTGCACGACCTGCCCGGGCCGGTATGGCAATTTCTCAAGCAGCAGCGTTTCTTCGGCATGATCATACCGAAGCAGTACGGTGGACTGGAATTTACCGCCCACGGTCATTCCAGCGTGGTGATGAAGATTGCCAGCCGCAGTATTACAGCGGCGGTCACTACCATGGTGCCCAACTCGCTGGGGCCGGCGCAGCTGTTGCTGCACTACGGTACCGAGGAACAGAAAAATTACTACCTGCCCCGCCTTGCAGCCGGGGAGGAAATTCCCTGCTTTGCACTCACCGGTCCGGAAGCTGGCAGCGATGCAGCGGCCATGCCGGACCGGGGTGTGGTTTGTCGGCAGCCGTATAACGGCGAGGAAACGCTGGGTATCCGCCTCAACTGGGAGAAGCGCTATATCACGCTGGGGCCGGTGGCCACAGTCCTCGGGCTGGCCTTCAAATTGTATGACCCCGACCACCTGGTCGGTGAACAGGAAGAGCGCGGTATTACGCTGGCACTGATTCCAACCGATACCCCGGGCATCGACATTGGCAGCCGGCATTTCCCGCTCAACCAGGCTTTCATGAATGGCCCTAACCGGGGCAAGGACGTGTTTATCCCCATGGACTGGATCATCGGCGGCCAGGCGCGTATCGGCGAAGGCTGGCGCATGCTCATGGAGTGCCTGGCCGACGGGCGGTCGATTTCCCTGCCGGCGCTCAGCACCGGCGCCGGCAAGCTGTCTGCACGCACTTGCGGGGCCTATGCCGCAGTACGCAAACAGTTCAAAACGCCTATTGGCAAGTTCGAGGGCATCTCCGAAGTGCTCGGGCGCATTGCCGGTAATGCCTACGCCATGGATGCGGCGCGTGGTCTCACCACACTGGCTGTCGATTCAGGAGAAAAACCGTCCGTCGCCTCGGCCATTGTCAAATACCACCTCACTGAACGCATGCGCCGGGTCATCGATGACGCCATGGATATTCACGGTGGCCGCGGCATCTGCATGGGACCGCGCAATTACCTGGCACGCGTGTACCAGGCCATACCTATCTCCATCACGGTGGAAGGCGCGAATATTCTGACCCGCAGCCTGATCATTTTCGGTCAGGGTGCGATCCGTTGCCACCCCTGGCTGCTGAAAGAAATGGAAGCCGCACAAAGCCGCGATGTCAGTGCATTCGACCGGGCGCTGTTCGGCCACATCAAACTGCTGACCAGCAACCTGGCACGCGCCACCTTCCACGGACTGACCCGGTCGCGTTTCGCCAGGACTCCCGTCGATGGGGAAGAAGCCCGTTATTACCGCCAGCTGACACGCCTGAGTGCAGCCTTTGCCGTCACCGCGGAATCGGCCTTGTTGACGCTGGGCGGCGCGCTGAAACGCAAGGAGTCCCTCTCCGGCCGTCTTGGCGATGTCCTCAGCCTGATGTACCTGGCCTCTGCCGCACTGAAACGCTTTGAAGATGAAGGCCGCCAGGCGGCTGACCAGCCGTTACTGGAATGGGTGGTGCGCGATGCCCTGTACCAGGCGCAGCAGAAATTGTTCGAGGTCTATGACAACCTGCCCAACCGTGCACTGGGCCGCGTACTGAAGTGGATACTGTTTCCCTACAGTGCCAGCTACCGCGCAGCGGATGATGCATTGCTGCAACGCGCGGCCAATGTCATCCTGCGTCAGGGTCCGGCCCGCGAACGGCTGACCGACGGCCTGTTTATATCCGATGATGAAAACGATCCGATCAACCAGCTTGAAATCGCGCTTGAGCGTGCTACCGCCGTACAGCCGGTATTGAGGAACTTGCGAAATGCCATGCGCAGTGGTCAACTTGAGTCTGGCGATCCCGAACAGTGTCTGGTCGAAGCTGTTTCGGCCGGTGTGATCGATGAACGCGAAGCGACGCAGGTACGCGCCGCGGTCGCTGCAAGACAACGGGTCATCGGTGTCGATGAATTCCCGGGCGATTACTGGAAGGAGAACAATAGCTCATGGCAGCGCAACCCAACCCCCTCGCCACAGGCCGGCCAGTCTACGTCGTAGACGGAGCGCGCACGCCGTTTCTGCGTGCGCGTAACAGGCCCGGGCCGTTTCATGCGTCAGACCTGGCGTTTCAGGCCGGGCGCGCCCTGCTCTACCGGCAATCGTTCAGCCCGGATGCGTTCGACCAGGTCATCCTCGGCTGCGTCATGGCCGGACCGCACGAGGTCAATATTGCGCGCGTCGTATCACTGCGACTGGGTTGCGGCGACAAGGTGCCGGCCTGGACCGTACAGCGCAATTGTGCGTCGGGGATGCAGGCGCTGGATTGCGCGGCACAGGACATTGCCAGTGGACGTTCAGAGCTGGTACTGGCAGGGGGTACGGAAGCCATGAGTCATGCGCCGCTGCTGTTTGGCAGTGCCATGGCCGCCTGGCTGGGGACCTTCAGTACAGCGCGTACCACGGCCGATAAACTCAAGGCGGCGGTTGCTTTCCGCCCCGCCTTTCTCAAGCCGGTCATCGGTTTGTTGTGCGGCCTGACCGATCCCGTTGTCGGCCTCAACATGGGACAAACAGCGGAAATTCTCGCCCACCGCTTCAACGTCAGCCGGGAGGAAATGGATGCGTTCGCCATGCGCAGCCACCAGCGCCTGGCAAAGGCGATGGAACAGGGCCACCTCGAAGAAATCGAAACCCTTTACGATGAAGCCGGCAAATACTATGACCACGATGATGGTTGCCGCCCGGACAGCAGTATGGAAAAGCTGGCGAAACTGCGCCCGGCATTCGAGCGCCCGTTCGGTAAAATCACCGCCGGTAACAGTGCACAGATTACCGATGGCGCCGCCTTGCTGATTCTGGCTTCGGAACAGGCGGTGCAAAAATACAATCTGCCGGTACTGGGCCAGATATGCGACAGCCAGTGGGCAGGTCTGGATCCCAGCCAGATGGGGCTGGGCCCGGTACACGCCATGGCGCCGATCCTGGAACGTAACGGTTTTGACAGTAAAGATATCGACTACTGGGAAATCAATGAAGCTTTCGCCGCCCAGGTGCAGGCCTGTCTGCGCGCCTGGCAAAGTGAAGACTACTGCAAAAACGAGCTGGGGCTCGGGCACGCCTTCAGTGCTATCGATGAAGAACGACTGAATGTCGATGGCGGCGGCGTATCACTCGGACACCCGGTTGGCGCCAGTGGCGCACGTATTGTCCTGCACCTGCTTAAAACCCTGCAACGGGAAGATGCGCAACGCGGCATGGCCACCCTGTGTATCGGCGGTGGGCAGGGTGGCGCCATGCTGGTCGAGAGGGTGGCATGATGAACGCTAAAGTCGATCTTTATCTCGAAACCGATAGCGACAATATTGCCTGGCTGCACTTTGACAAGCAGGGTTCCGGCACCAACGTGCTGTCAGCCTCAATCCTGGAATCCTTTTACGAAATTTTGCTGGAGCTTATTGAAAGCAGGCCGCGCGGCCTGGTTATTCTCTCCGACAAGCCCAACGGCTTCATTGCCGGCGCCGACGTGCGCGAATTTACCCGGCTGGAAAATTACGACCAGGCGCTTGCCGCCATCCAGCGCGGACAGGCCGTGTTTGACCGACTGGCGGCCCTTCCCTTCCCGACGGTCGCCCTGATCCACGGTTTCTGCCTTGGCGGCGGCCTGGAACTGTCGCTGGCCTGCCAGTACCGTATTGCCCGTGATGACCGCGCAACACGGCTTGGGCTGCCGGAGGTGAGGCTGGGCATACATCCGGGCTTTGGTGGCTCGGTACGTCTCACACCGCTGGTCGGGGCAATACATGCCATGGATCTCATGCTGAGCGGGCGTACCGTAGACGGGCGGGCGGCAAAGCGTATGGGTATTGTCGACCATGCGCTACCGGAGCGGCACCTGAAGACTGCCGCGCGTTCGCTGATCATGGACCGGCCCGGGCCGCATAAACCCACACGCCTGCAGGCACTGACCAACCACGCATGGGTGCGCCCGCTGCTGGCGCAGGTATTCGAACACCAGGTCGCAAAGAAAGCGCGCAAGGAGCACTACCCCGCACCCTGGGCGCTTATCGACCTGTGGCGCCAGCACGCCGACTCCGAACGCGACATGCTGCACGCGGAGGCCGGGTCGGTTGCACGACTTATCGTTGGCCCCACGGCACAGAACCTTATCCGTGTATTCCTGTTACAGGAAAAGCTGAAAGCACTGGGCAATCACCCGGACTATCGCCCGAAGCGGGTACACGTTGTCGGTGCCGGCGTCATGGGTGGCGACATCGCAAGCTGGTGTGCGTACAAAGGCATGCAGGTTACCTTGCAGGACCAGTCCCCCGAGCGTATTGCCCCGGCCATTAAACGTGCGCATCAACTGTTCAAACGCCGTTTGCGCCGTACACGGCCGATACAGGAAGCCATGGACAGACTGATGCCGGACCACAAGGGGCTTGGAGTCGAACGTGCCGACGTGGTGATCGAGGCAATTTTCGAAGACGCCGGGGCCAAGCGCAAGCTGTATGAGCAGTTGGAACCGCGTATGCGGCCTGACGCGATTCTTGCCACCAATACATCAAGTATCCCGCTTGGTGAACTGCGTGATGTCCTGAAAAATCCTGAGCGGCTGGTCGGATTGCACTTCTTCAATCCTGTGGCCAAAATGCAGCTGGTGGAAATTGTGCGCGACGAAGTGACCGACGTCGACGTTGCGCTAAAAGCCACTACCTTTGCCCGTCGCATCGACCGGCTTCCGTTACCGGTTACCAGTACGCCCGGCTTCCTCGTCAACCGTATTCTCATGCCTTACCTGCTGGAAGCTGTTCAGCTGGAAAGCGAGGGTGTTCCCGCCAGCGATATCGATCGACAGGCTGTGCGGTTCGGTATGCCAATGGGGCCAGTTGAACTGGCTGATACAGTAGGCCTGGATATCTGTTTGCACGTCGCTGAAAATCTGGGCGAGCATTTTAATGTCGAAGTACCGCAGCGGCTGCGTGAACTGGTGGACAAGGGGCACCTTGGACGAAAAAGCGGACAGGGTTTTTACCGTTACAAAAAGGGGAAAGCGGTCAAGCCAGCCTTGCCACGGACGCACCATTCCAGTGAAGAAGTCATCGACCGGATGATCCTGCGCATGCTTAATGAAGTCGTTACCTGCCTGCGCGAGAAGGTGGTCGAGGAAGCCGATCATCTCGATGGTGGCATGGTATACGGAACCGGTTTTGCACCGTTCCGCGGCGGTCCTGTACATTATATTGAAACGGCCGGTGCTGACACACTGTACCAGCGCCTGGTCAGTCTTGAACAACAGTATGGTATCCGTTTCAAACCCGATCCAGGCTGGAAGGACCTGGCAGGTTTCTCGTTGGGCGATAACACGGTGGATGAATAACCCATGAATAAACGCGATGAAAGTCACCTGATAACACCCGAGCAGGCCGGAACGCTCTCCGGGCTGTTTTTTGAGCGCGTGAAGCGTACACCGGATGCACTGGCCTACCGATATTTCGATTCGGCCGACGAAGTCTGGAAGGATATAAGCTGGTCTGAAGCCGGCCGGGAGGCGGCACGCTGGCAGGCGGCGCTCGCAGCCGAGAACCTGCAACCGGGTGATCGCGTCGCCATCCTCATGCAGAATGGCCCGCAGTGGGTCATGTTCGACCAGGCCGCACTGGCCAATGGGCTGGTTGTGGTTCCCCTCTACACCCAGGACCGTGCCGAAAATGTCGCCTACATTCTGCAGAATGCGGGAGCCAAGATCCTGTTAATCGGCCACCAGGAGCACTGGGACAGCTTGCAGCCGGTATGGGACCAGTTGGGATTCCTCAACCGGATCATCAGTCTTGAGCACATCGATACCAGCGGCCACCCTGATAACCGGCTGCGCACAGTGGGCGAGTGGTTACCCGACCAGGCTGAGCAGGTTCGCGTTAACTGGGACCCGAATTCACTGGCTACTATTGTTTATACCTCGGGGACAACAGGCCGCCCCAAGGGCGTGATGCTCAGCCACTACAATATTCTCTGGAACGCCTACCGCAGCCTGCAGGTGGTCAAACGTGATCCGGGTGAACTGTTTCTGTCCTTTCTTCCGCTCTCACATACCCTGGAGCGCACCGCGGGTTACTACCTGCCGATGATGCTCGAAGCGGCGGTGGCCTACAACCGCTCTATCCCCCAGCTTGCCGAAGACCTGCTGGCGGTTCGGCCAACCGTTATGATTTCCGTGCCGCGCATCTTTGAGCGTGTCTACAACAAGATTCATGCGGGCCTGGAGGAAAAATCTCCCGTCGCGCGTGCACTTTTCAGGCTGGCGGTTAATGTCGGCTGGCAGCGTTTTGAATACCAGCAGGGTCGTGCCGGCTGGAGTCCGAAGCTCCTGTTGTGGCCACTGCTGAATAAACTGGTTGCCAGCAAGGTTATGGAGAAGCTCGGCGGGCGTCTGCGTCTGGCGGTTGTCGGCGGTGCGCCGTTGCCCTTTGAGGTGGCAAAGCTGTTCATCGGGCTTGGGTTACCGATGATCCAGGGCTATGGCCTGACTGAAACCAGCCCCGTTATCAGTGTAAATCCCATCGAGAACAATGACCCGCGTGGTGTTGGTTGCTTGCTGGAAGACATCGAGGCGAAGATCGGTGACAAGGATGAACTGTTGGTACGCAGCCCCGGCCTCATGCTCGGTTACTGGGCCAACGAGAAAGCAACGCGTGAAGTGATCGATGAAGAGGGATGGTTGCATACCGGCGACAAGGCCAGGCTGGAAAACGGTCAGCTGTACATCACCGGCCGACTCAAGGAAATTATCGTACTGGCCAACGGTGAGAAGATTCCACCGGCTGATATGGAAATGGCGATTATAGCCGACCCGCTGTTTGAACAGGCGATGGTCATTGGTGATAACCGTCCATACCTGAGCGCGCTACTGGTGCTCAACCCTGAACAGTGGGCCCTGCTTGCGGAACAGCTGGGTATTGATCCCGACAGCCCGGAAGCCTGTAACAGTTCGCGGGTCAGGGAAGCCATACTGGAACGTGTTGCCAGGCAGATCAGCGCATTTCCCGGCTATGCGCGAGTTCGCAGCGTATACTGCCAGCTGGAGCCATGGACGATTGAGAATGGCCTGATTACACCGACACTCAAGCTTAAGCGCAACAAGGTGCTTGAGCGCTATGCACAGCAGGTCGAGGCGATGTATAAAGACCACTGACGGCCGGGCCGTCAGCCGCTACCCGCGTTTTTCGAACCCGGGTCTTGGTCAGGAGCTGACGGGATCAGCTGCCGCCGCTGCAAAACAGCCGGCCTGTTGTTCCTGCAGCTGCTGCTTGCGGCCACGTTTCTGGTAGAACATCAGGTCCTGGATGATCGCCCCGGTGACAATATCATTCTCGGCAAATTCCATTGCAATGCGGTTTTCATCGTGACGAACGACCCGGCAATAGATCTTCCGGTATAACATTTCGTTACCTGTCCAGACCCGGAAATTAAGGATGACGGAACGCTGTTCGGGGGGAAGCTCGCCTTCGTTGACCAGAACAGACACACCACCCTTGCTGATGTTTTCTACCTGGCCATGGCAGTAACCTGTGCCCGGATGGGCAATGTCGATATCAACCAGTATCTGGTCGCGTTTCGCGCTTCTTCGTTCCACGTCTACACCCCGGACTTGTCGCAATATCACAGGGGCTGAACTCCGTACCCCTTCCCTGCGCCGTCCTGACGCGCCTGTAGTCATAGCTGGTCTTGCAATGAGAGTCAGGCATCCGGGCCCGTGCAGAATGTGTTATATCGGCAGAATTCTGTGTCCTGGTCCAGCTTATAGCGACCAGCCGGGCAAGGGCTTTAGGCGTGGGTTGTCATGTCCGCGTAAGCCGGGACCCGGAGCGTGCAATGCCCGCTGTGGAGCGGATATCCTGTCTGCACTGAACCTGACCCGAGTCGAACCGGTCCTGGAGCTATTGTCCGACCTGGTACACGATCTGCATGGGCTGTCCTGCTCGTACGACGTCCACGTTCAACCGGCCGCTCTGGAGCATTTCATAGAGATGAGAGGGATCGAGCTTGTCGTCGAGAGGAATACCGTTGACACGGCGAACCAGATCACCGGGTTGCAGTCCGATTTCACTGCGTAATTCTTCCGGTATGCCGTTGGCGTAATAGCCGACCACCCGACCATTCTGCTGCTGCGGAATGATGTCCAGCGTGGCCGCAATCTCTGCAAACCGAAGCGGGCTGATACGGTAGCTGCCGGCTACGGGGTGATCTGCTGCATCGTTCAGCCGCGTTCCGAAATCAATCCGTTTCTGAGCGCCACTGTCAGATATCACGATGGCGTGATCAGGGAATACCCTGGCCAGACGCATTCCCGGCAGGATTTCAGTGCCGGTTCGTCGCCAGTGTTGAGTCGGACTGCCAGGCTGCTCGACAATGGCGAAACCCGATTGCCCGTCGAGGACGATGGTGCCGCGCAATACCCA
>NZ_JBTTIO010000002.1:0-67285 GCF_058323355.1 Thiogranum sp. | reverse complement strand
ACCCACGCTCAGTCATCAGCGGCGCCACACCGGTGGAAAAAGAATCCGAGCACTACTTCTTCAAGCTCTCTGATTTCAGCGACATGCTGGCCGACTACCTGCAAACCTCCACCCAGCCGGAAGTCGCCAACAAGATGAAAGAGTGGCTGGACGCCGGCCTGAACGACTGGGATATTTCGCGCGACGCGCCGTATTTCGGTTTCGAGATACCGGAAGCCCCCGGCAAGTTCTTCTATGTATGGCTGGACGCGCCAATGGGCTACATGGCCAGCTTCAAAAACCTGTGCGACAAACAGGGCATGAACTTCGACGACTGGTGGGGCAAGGATACGGACACCGAGCTGTATCATTTCATCGGCAAGGACATCCTGCGCTTCCATACCCTGTTCTGGCCTGCCGTGCTTGAAGGTTCCGGCTACCGCAAACCGACGCGCGTGTTCGCCCACGGGTTCCTGACCGTGAACGGGCAGAAAATGTCCAAGTCACGCGGCACATTCATTAACGCGAGCACCTGGCTGCAACACATCGACCCGGAATACCTGCGCTATTACTACGCCGCCAAGCTATCTGGCGGTATCGATGATATCGATCTCAATCTTGAAGACTTCATTGCACGCATCAACAGCGACCTGGTGGGCAAGTACGTCAACATCGCCAGCCGTACCGCAAACTTTATTGTGAAGCAGTTCAACGGGAAATTATTGTCACTTGACGAAGTTTTTGACGATAAAAATGATTTCCAGCATTACATAGATGGTGTACATGGGTCTGCACAAGTTATCAAAGAGAACTATGAATCCCGTGAATATGGCCAGGCTGTTCGTCATATCATGAAAATGGCGGATGACATCAACCAGTACTTCGACAGCCACGAACCCTGGAAACTGGCCAAAGACCCGGAGCAGAAAGACAAGCTGCACTGTATCTGTTCACGCATCCTGCACGGATTCCATACCCTGTCGATCCTGCTGACACCCATCATGCCAACGCTGACCGAACGTGTCGCAAAAGAACTGTTCGGCAAGGCACGGGGCTTTACCTGGAATGATCTCGATGCTGCCGCATTTCCCGACACGCTGAACAAGTTCAGGCACCTTGCCAAACGTGTTGAACCCGCCGCCATCGAAGCCATGCTGGAAGCATCCAGAGAGGACCTGAAAGTGACAGAAGAGAAACCCGCCAGCGGCCCACTGGCCGATGAACCTGTCGCTGAAACTATCGACTTCGACACCTTCGCCAGACTCGACCTGCGCATTGCGCGCATCGTCAGGGCGGAAGCCATTGAGGGTGCCGACAAGCTGCTGAAACTGACGCTGGACATCGGCGGCGAAACGCGCAACGTGTTCGCCGGCATCAAGAGTGCCTATGCCCCGGAAGACCTGGAAGGCCGTTTAACGGTAATGGTCGCCAATCTCGCGCCGCGCAAGATGCGTTTCGGCGTATCGGAAGGGATGGTGCTGGCGGCCGGGCCGGGTGGTAAAGACCTGTTTATCCTGTCACCGGATGACGGGGCTGAGCCGGGGATGCGGGTTAAGTAGTGGTGTAACCGCGCCAGCGGCAGTACCATAACCCCATGACCGAAATCACCCTGATCCTCATCAGCACCGTGCTGGTCAATAACTTCGTGCTGGTGAAATTCCTTGGCCTGTGCCCGTTCCTCGGCGTCTCCCGCAAACTGGAAACCGCCACCGGCATGGCACTGGCCACGACCTTTGTGCTTACCCTGTCTTCCGTGTGTGCCTACCTCGCCAACGAATACCTGCTGGCGCCACTGGGTCTTGAGTATCTGCGTACCATTACTTTTATCCTGGTCATTGCCGTTGTCGTGCAGTTCACGGAAATGGTGGTGCATAAAACCAGTCCGTTGCTGTACCAGGTGCTGGGCATCTTCCTGCCACTGATTACCACCAACTGCGCCGTGCTGGGCGTGGCATTGCTCAACGTGCAGCAGGATTTCGGCTTCGTCCAGTCGGCGTTTTACGGCTTCGGGGCAGCCGTGGGTTTCTCGCTGGTGATGATCCTGTTCGCCTCCCTGCGTGAACGTATTGCCGCCGCCGATGTCCCGGGACCCTTCCAGGGTTCGGCCATTGCGCTGGTAACCGCCGGTTTGATGTCACTGGCATTCATGGGCTTCTCGGGGCTGATCAAGGGCTGAATACATGCTGACTGCAATGCTTGCCATTGGTGTGCTGGCCGCCCTGTTCGGGCTGTTGCTCGGCTACTCGGCCATTCGCTTCAGGATCGATGCCGATCCCATTGTCGACCAGATCGATGCGCTGTTGCCACAAACCCAGTGTGGTCAATGTACCTACCCCGGCTGCCGACCCTACGCAGAAGCTATCGCGGCAGGTGAGGCGGATATAAATCAGTGTCCACCCGGCGGTGAAGCAACGATCCAGGCACTGGCCGACCTGCTCGGTGTCGACCCCAAGCCGCTCAACGAGGAACACGGCAAACATACGGAAAAAATGGTCGCCGTTATCGATGAACAGGTCTGCATCGGCTGTACTCTGTGCATTCAGGCCTGCCCGGTGGATGCGATTCTCGGTGCCGCCAAGCAGATGCACACGGTCATTGCCGATGAGTGCACCGGTTGTGAGCTGTGTCTGCCACCCTGCCCGGTCGACTGTATCGAGATGGTGCCGGTGAAAAAGGATATCAGCCACTGGAAATGGCCCTACCCGCAAGCGGATCAGCCGGAAATCGCCGACACCGGCTCATAGCAGCAGGCGCTTGATCCCGGTCAAACACCCGGCGATTGCCAGCGTATTTTTCAGCGTCAACCCTGTACAATGCGGCAGCACATGGTCAAGCTGCTAGAAAAACCCGCCGCCTTCCCCGGAGGCCTGCGTTTACCTTCGGAAAAGGCGCAGTCACTCACCGAGCCACTGGCAGCCGCCGCCATACCAGAACGGTTGTATATACCGCTCAGCCAGAACATCGGCGAACCCGCCGAACCCGTGGTGAAAACCGGGGACAAGGTATTGCGTGGACAATTGATCGCGCGCTCGCTGGGTTATATCTCCGCACCGGTACATGCCCCTACCTCCGGTGTCGTCAGCGACATGGGTGATTACCCGGTTCCACATCCTTCCGGGTTGTCCGCCGCCTGCATTGTGATTGACAGCGACGGTGAAGACCGCGCCGCGGACACCGGGCTGAAAATGGATAATGTGTTCAACGCGGAACCTGCGGACATCCGCCAGCGGGTTCGTGATGCCGGCATTGTCGGGCTGGGCGGGGCAGGCTTCCCCACGGCCGTCAAACTCAATCCCGGGCCGGGCCGCGAGGTAGACCTGCTGGTGATCAATGGTGCGGAATGCGAACCCTACATCAGTTGCGATGAAGCACTGATGTGTTGCCGGCCCAATGACATTATCGAGGGTATCCGCATCATGCGTCATGCCCTGCACGCCAAACAGGTCGCGATCGGCATTGAAGACAACATGCCTGACGCCATCGAGTGCCTGCAAAACGAACTGGAACGCAGCGGGGAAACCGGTATCCGCATTATCGCCGTGCCGAGCCGCTACCCGGCCGGGGGTGAAAAACAACTGATTTATGCGCTGACCGGCGAGGAAGTTCCCAGCCAGGGACTGCCGATCGACCTGGGTATTGTATGCCACAATGTCGGGACGGCAGCGGCTGTTGCGCGTGCCATTCACTATGGCGAACCGCTGATTTCGCGTATCGTCACTGTCAGCGGCGCGGGTATCAGCCAGCCGCGCAATCTTGACGTGCGTATCGGCACGCCGATCTCGTCACTGATCGAACAGTGCGGGGGTTACACCGACGAGGTCGGTCGCCTGCTGATCGGTGGACCGATGATGGGCTTTGCACTGCGTTCCGACCAGTTACCGATTATCAAGACCAGCAACTGTATTCTTGCCGCCAGTCTGAAAGAGATGCCGGAGCCGCCTCCACCCAGTGCCTGCATCCGTTGTGCACAGTGCGCCGATGTCTGCCCGGCCAGCCTGTTACCACAACAACTCTACTGGTACGCCTTCGCGCGTGACATGGAGAAGATTCAGGACTACAACCTGTTCGACTGTATCGAGTGTGGTTGTTGCGCCCAGGTTTGCCCCAGCCATATCCCGCTGGTGCAGTACTACCGGTTTGCCAAAACCGAAATCTGGGACATGGAACGCGAACGTGAAAAGTCCGATCTTGCCCGCCAGCGCCACGAGGCACGGCTGGCCCGACTGGAACGCGAGAAGAAGGCACTGGAAGAACGACGCGCCCGCGCACGCAAGGCGCTGGACAAGAAACCCAGGGCCGGCAATGCCGATGCCAAGAAAGTCGAGATTGCCGCTGCACTGGCGCGCGTCAAGGCAAGGAAATCAGAGCAGAATGATATGGCACCGCGTAATACCGATAACCTGACGCCCGAACAACGGGCGAAAATCGACGAAATCGAGCAGCGCCGTACCGGCAAGACAGACGGAGCCTGACTGCCATGGAATTTCCGACCCGAAGCTCACCTTACCTGCCACTGTCCAACGACCTGTCGCGGTTAATGCTCAGCGTTATGCTGGCCCTGATCCCGGGCGCGCTGGCGCTGTTCTGGTTTTTTGGCTGGGGCATCATTTTCAACCTGCTGATTGCCACGTCCACCGCATTGGTGGCCGAGGCCGCTGTATTGCGGCTGCGTGGCAAACCGGTACGTCCTGCCCTGCTGGATGGCAGCGCCGCGCTGACTGGCCTGCTACTGGGCCTGTCGCTGCCGCCGCTGGCGCCCTGGTGGATACCGGTGGTCGGCATACTGTTCGCCATTGTTATCGGCAAGCAACTCTACGGTGGCCTTGGCTACAACCCGTTCAACCCGGCGATGATTGGCTTTGTGGTGCTGATTATCTCGTTCCCGTTGCAAATGACGCTGTGGTCGCCGCCCGGCAGTATCGGTCATGAACCCCCCGGCTTCACCGACACACTGCAACTTGTGTTCACCGGTTCGCCGCCAGCCGGCACAACGCTCGACAGTATCACCATGGCCACGCCACTGGACGAATCGAAAACGCTGAGCGGACTGAACCTGACCTGGGACGAAATCCTTACCGATCCGCGTTTTGGCAACTACGGTGGCTACGGCTGGGAATGGGTCAACCTGGGCTTCCTGCTGGGCGGCCTGTGGTTGTGGAAACGCGGCGCCATCCAGTGGCATATCCCGGCCGGTATGCTGGGTGCGCTGTTTGTGATGTCGCTGATGTTCTATTTTGCAGAAGCCGATGGTTTTGGTTCACCGCTGTTTCACCTGTTCAGCGGCGCCACCATGCTTGGCGCCTTTTTCATCGCGACCGACCCCGTTTCCGCGGCCACCACACCACGCGGGCGGCTCTATTACGGTGCCGGTATCGGTGTGCTGGTGTATATCATACGCACCTGGGGCGGCTACCCGGATGGCATTGCTTTTGCGGTACTGCTGATGAATATGGCCGCACCCACTATTGACTACTACACCAGACCGCGCGTATTCGGTCAGCGCGAAGAGCAGGATGAGTAAAGTGAGCTATCGTCAGATCCTGGTATCCTCGCTGTTCCTGTTCCTGTTTGCCGTTGTCGGCAGTGGACTGGTAGCCTTCACTCACGAGAAAACCGCCGATCGCATTCATGACAATGAGCGTCGCGCGTTGCTGAAAAGCCTGAATGAAGTCATTCCGCCCGAGCGCTATGATAATGACATTTTCCACGACATTCTCTACGTCCGTCACAAGGAGTTGCTGGGCACTGACAAACCGGTACCGGTCTATCGTGCAAGAAAGCACGGCTGGCCGGTGGCCGCCGTGCTGGCGCCCGTTGCGCCGGACGGCTATAACGGCAACATCCGTCTGCTGGTGGCCATCAACCTGGACGGTACGCTGGCCGGCGTGCGCGTTGTACAGCACCGCGAGACACCCGGCCTGGGTGATGCGATTGAAACCTCCAGTTCAGACTGGATTTTCACCTTTAATGGAAAATCGCTCGACAACCCGGGCAAGGACGGCTGGAAAGTGAAACGCGACGGCGGTGAATTCGACCAGTTCACCGGGGCCACCATTACCCCGCGCGCCGTAGTGAAAGCCGTACACAATGCTTTGTTATACTATCGCATACACAGCCACGAACTGTTTGAAGAACACCCGGAGGCAGCAACCGGATAATGATCGACAACCGCACCATCATTCGCGACGGCTTCTGGACCAACAATGTTGGCCTGGTGCAACTGCTCGGGCTGTGCCCGCTACTCGCCGTGACCGGCACCTTTATCAATGGCTTCGGCCTGGGACTTGCCACACTGGTTACCCTGGTCGCCTCCAATGTCACAGTATCCGCCATTCGCTCGCTGGTACGGCCCGAGGTGCGCATTCCTGTCTTTGTCCTGATCATCGCCTCCATCGTCACCATCATCGAACTGCTGATGAGCGCCTTCATGTACGACCTGTACAAGGTACTCGGCATCTTCATTCCACTGATTGTCACCAACTGTTCCATTATCGGCCGTGCCGAGGCATTCGCTTCCAAACACACCGTCAGGCAATCCTTCCTCGATGGACTGAGCATGGGGCTGGGTTTCATGCTGGTGCTGGTCACGCTGGGTTCGCTGCGCGAAATCATCGGCCACGGCACACTGTTCTCTCACGCGCACCGAATGTTCGGGAACCTGCTGCCTGATATCACTATCGTATTCTCGGAACACTACGACGGCTTCCTGCTGGCCGTACTACCACCGGGTGCTTTCATTGGCCTTGGTCTGCTGATTGCCCTGAAGAACATTATCGACAAGCGCGCGCAAACACGCGCGGCCATGCTCACTGTCGGCACACCCGTTGCACAAACCAGCTAATGAATGAATAAACAAAAGCGTGCAGAAATTTTTTCCCGGCTGCGCAACGAAAACCCGGAACCCACCACCGAGCTGAAGTACGGCAACCCTTTCCAGTTACTTGTTGCGGTAATACTGTCGGCACAGTCCACGGACGTCGGCGTCAACAAGGCCACGGCAAAACTTTTTAAAAAAGTGAAGACGCCACAGGCCATGCTCAAACTGGGTGAGGAAGGACTGAAACAGCACATCAGGACTATCGGCCTGTACAACACCAAGGCCTGCAACCTCATCAAGACCTGCAGGCTGCTGGTGGAAAAACACGGCGGCAAGGTGCCCGAAGACCGCGAGTCGCTGGAGGCCCTGCCCGGCGTCGGCCGTAAAACCGCCAATGTGATTCTCAACACCGCCTTCGGGCAACCCACCATTGCGGTAGACACCCATATATTCCGCGTCTGCAACCGTACCGGCATTGCGCCAGGCAAGAATGTTGAAGAGGTCGAACGCAAGCTCAACAAATTCGTGCCGGAAGCATTCAAACAGGACGCCCATCACTGGCTGATCCTGCACGGACGCTATACCTGTATCGCACGCAAGCCGCGTTGCGGCAGTTGTATCATCGAAGACCTGTGCGAATACCGCCACAAGACGGAAAACTGACGCCAATTGGCGACAGGTAAAACTTGCAACACGATCAATGAACTGAGTACTCTCTCACCCCGATTGATGGTGGAAATAAGCTATGCTGTTTGGACAGGACAGGGATCAGCTGCGCGGCTTCTACTGCAGGGCGTGGCAGGGCCACCGTGAAGGCATGGCACTGGATCCCCTTCAGAAACAGATTGTGAGCGTCATCGAGCAACACCCGGAATACCAGCCATTGCTGGAAAACCCGGATCAGGCGCTCGGCAGGGACTATCTGCCGGAACTGGGTAAAACCAACCCGTTTCTGCACATGGGCATGCATCTTGGCCTGCGCGAGCAGGTCGATACCGATCGCCCCGCCGGGATAAAGGCGCTCTACCAGCGCCTGCTCGAACAAACTGGCGATGCACACGCGCTGGAACACAAAATGATGGAATGCCTGGCAGAAATGTTCTGGCAGGCACAGAAAAACGGAACAGCGCCGGATGAATCGCGCTACCTGGACTGCCTGCAGTCCCTGGAGAAGGGACGCTGATCTGAAACTTTTTCACCAGCCACTGGTCGTAACGGCTGTTGTTTAAACGATGGCACGAGACTGCCAGTCCAACCACGATTCCCTGCGGGAGTCGTTATAAGCCTTAAGGAGGCATACTACAATGTCCAAATCTACCTCAATGAAACCCCTGTCTATCGCAATGGGCGCTGCTTTTATCACTTCTCTGGCAGGTGCTTCCGTTGCGAATGCAGCAGAAAACCCCTTCGGCATGACTGAGCTGTCCACCGGCTACATGGTTGCTGAAGGCGACATGAAAGAAGGCAAATGTGGCGCGAAACACATGAAAGACAAGGAAGGCAAGTGCGGCGAAGGCATGTCCAAGGAAAAGATGAAAGAAGGCAAATGTGGTGGCGGCGACAAGGCCAAGATGAAAAAAGAAGGCAAGTGCGGCGGTGAAAAAGCCAAGATGATGGACAAAGAGAAAATGAAAAAAGAAGGCAAGTGCGGTGAAGGCAAGTGTGGCGGCAGCATGAAGAAATAAGCAGCTGCACCTGCCATGAAAATGTCCCGCTACCCCGTTAACGGAGCAGGACTGGGCCTGCGGCGGACCCTGATGGGTCCGCTGACAGACCACCCACCCGAACAGGTCGGCTTCTACGAAGTCGCACCGGAGAACTGGATCGGTATGGGAGGTCGCTGGGGCAAACAGTTCCGCGCTTTCACAGAACGTTACCCGTTTCTCTGCCACGGGCTGTCACTCTCTATTGGCAGCCCCGCAGCACTGGATGAAACCTTCCTCCACCGGCTCAAGCGCTTTCTGGACGAGCATAAAATCCGCGCCTACTCCGAACACCTGAGCTATTGCAGCGATGACGGTCATCTCTATGACCTGATGCCCATCCCGTTTACAGAAGAAGCCGTCCACTATGTGGCCGGGCGTATCCGTCGTACCCAGGATATTCTCGAACGACGTATCGCGATGGAGAATGTGTCCTACTACGCAGCCCCCGGCAAGCAGATGGAAGAAATCGATTTCATCAATGCCGTACTTGAAGAGGCTGACTGCGACCTGCTGCTTGACGTGAACAATATTTATGTCAACAGCATCAATCACCGCTATAACGCGGAACAATTTCTGACCGCATTACCCGCCGAACGGGTCATGTATTTCCACGTCGCCGGCCACTACGAAGAAGCCGACGACCTCATCGTCGACACGCACGGCGCTGATATTATCGACCCGGTGTGGGCACTGCTCGACAAGGCCTACGCCCACTTTGGGCCGGTACCAACGCTGCTGGAACGGGATTTCAATATTCCGCCACTGCCGGAACTGCTGACCGAGGTAGACCGCATCGTTACCATGCAACAGCAGTGGTCACACTACGAAAACACGCCCGGCAAGACGCATGGCTGAACAAAGCTTCACTCAGCAGCAATATGCTTTCGCCGCGCACATTCGCCAGCCCGACAAAAACCCTGCGCCGGAAGGCATCGAGGATCGCCGCATGGCGATCTACCGTGAACTGTTCTACAACAACGTGGAAGGCTTCCTGTCCAGCGGCTTCCCGGTATTGCGCGAATTGATGGATGATAAAAGCTGGCACGCCATGGTGCGCGATTTTTTTGCCCACCATCACTGCCATTCCCCGCTGTTCCTGGAAATCTCGCGCGAGTTCCTCGGCTACCTGGAACAGGAACGCGGTGAGCATGAAGGCGACTTCCCTTTTCTGCGTGAGCTCGCGCATTACGAATGGGTAGAGCTGGCACTATCGATCGCTGAAACAGAACCCGCACAGGTCGACGACCCTGATGGTGACCTGCTGGAAGGCATACCGGTGCTGTCGAGCCTGGCCTGGCCACTGAGTTACCAGTACCCGGTACACCGGATCTCCGCAGACAATCAGCCAAAGGAACCAGCGGCCCAGCCGGTTTACCTCATGGTGTACCGTGCAAGTGACGACGACGTTGGCTTTATGGAACTCAATGCCATCAGTGCACGCCTGTTTTCACTGTTACAGGACGATCAATCACTGAGCGGACGCATGGCGCTTGAGAAAATCGCCACTGAACTGAACCACCCCAAACCGGAAGTCGTCCTCGATGGAGGTCTGGAAATTCTGCAGGCCTGGCGGCAACGTGACATCGTACTCGGCGCGAATGTGCTGAAAGATACAGTCTGACCCGCAGCGTTTTTCATCACAGGCGGAACCCTCGCAAGACAGGGTAGTCTGTAATGGTCACAACTCACTGTCCGGAGAACCAACATGTACCTGCTCGTTCAGCTTCAGCGCCTGCTAGACAAGACCCGTGCCTTTGACTTCCTTGGACCTCTCGCACTGCGGCTGTACCTGGTGCCGATTTTCTGGATGGCGGGCAGCAAAAAACTGGCTGACATGGACAACATCATTGCCTGGTTCGGCAACCCGGACTGGGGACTCGGTCTGCCCTTCCCGGAATTCCTGGCCTGGGCAGCCGCACTCACCGAGGCAGGCGGCGCCATTCTGTTACTGATCGGCTTCGCTGTACGCTGGATTTCCATTCCGCTGATGGTCACCATGGTCGTAGCCGCCGTCTCGGTTCACCTGCAGCATGGCTGGCTGGCGATTGCCGAAGGGACAGGCCCGTTCGCCACAGAACGCACCATCGGCGCTATCGAGCGTCTCGATGTCGCCAGGGAAATTCTCCGGCAGCATGGTAACTACGAATGGCTGACAGAGAACGGTAATTTCGTGATACTGAACAACGGCATTGAATTCGCCGCTACCTACTTCATCATGTTGCTGGTACTGTTCTTCATCGGCGGCGGCCGCTATGTCAGCATGGACTACTGGGTACGTAAGGCCTTTATGCGCTGATACAGTATCATGTCGCCTGACATGCACAGCAACAAAGGGAATAGACAATGCAACTGGGAATGATCGGACTCGGGCGCATGGGCGCCAACATGGTTCGGCGATTGCTTGCCGGTGGGCACGAGTGTGTCGTGCATAACCGCAGCCGTGGTCCTGTTGAACAGATGGTCAGTGAAGGTGCGATTGGCTCCGTAGACCTCGATGACTTTCTGTCGAAACTCGACAGTCCACGTATCGTCTGGCTGATGGTGCCGGCAGCTGTCGTCGACCGGCAAATTGATGCGCTGGCTACGCGACTGGATGCCGGCGACATCATCATCGACGGCGGTAATTCGTATTACAAGGATGACATTGTCCGGGCACGTCAGTTAAGCGAAAAAGGGATTCACTATCTCGATGTCGGCACCAGCGGTGGTGTGTGGGGACTGGAACGCGGTTATTGCCTGATGATCGGCGGTGACGATACAGCCGTTAAACATCTCGACCCGGTGTTCGCCACACTGGCGCCCGGCAGCGGAACGATCGAACGTACGGCGGGACGCGAGGGTGAACGCTCCACCTCGGAACAGGGCTACCTGCACTGCGGGCCGGCCGGTGCCGGACATTTTGTAAAAATGGTTCACAATGGTATCGAATACGGACTGATGGCCGCCTACGCGGAAGGTTTCAATATTCTCAGGCACGCCGGTATTGGCAAACAAAGCCATGACATGGATGCCGAGACTTCGCCGCTGCGTAACCCGGAAGAATACCAGTACGACATTGATCTGCCCGAGGTCGCCGAGTTGTGGCGACGCGGCAGCGTGGTTTCCTCCTGGCTGCTGGATCTCACAGCCACGGCACTGCGCGACGATGCCGAGTTGAGCGACTTCAGTGGACAGGTGTCGGATTCCGGGGAGGGCCGCTGGACCAGTATCGCCGCCATCGAGGTCGGCGCTCCCGCACCACTGCTGACAACAGCCCTGTACAGCCGGTTCAACTCGCGTGGCGAAGCGGATTTTGCCGACAAGATCCTGTCCGCCATGCGTTTTCAGTTTGGCGGACACCACGAAAAAAACAGCGGCTGACCAAAACAGGATCCGGTTTCGCTCACAACAGAATATCCGGCTATACTTTGCGCATGATGACCGAAGCCTCTACCTGGGCGGCCACCAGCCGCGTGCCCTGTATCGCCAGGATATTTTTCATTGCCCTGCTCTTCCTGCTACTGGTCAGCCCGGCCAGGAGTGGCACGAACACCGCTGAGCCGATCCGCTTCGGGGTACTGTCGATCGCACCACCGGCACGCATCCTCGCAAAATGGCAGCCCTTTGCAGATTACCTTGGCGAAAAACTGAAGCAACCTGTCGAAATTGTCGTCCCGCGTGGATTCGGTCGCATGAAAAATGCGGTGCAAAAGGGGCAGATCGACTTCTTCTACATCAACTCACATGTGTTTTACCGCCTCAAACAGGCCGGCCACGCGACTGGCGTTGCCCAGATGCAGAACATCGACGGTAAAATCACCAGCCGCAGCGAGATATTTGTTCGCAGCGACAGTGATGTTTCCAGCATAGAGGACCTGAAAGGCAGGGACATCGCTTTCATCAGCCCGATGGGCGCCGGGGGCTATCTGGCGCCGCGCGCTTACCTGCGTTCGAATGGCGTCCTGAGCGGTGACGAAGTCACCGAAACCTTTACCAAAAATCTCTCTTCATCAATCCACAAGGTGTTACTGAAAGAAACCGGTGCAGCCAGCATGTGCGGCGTCAACTATCGCCTGATGAGCGAGAAGGTTGACACAGGGGAACTGAAAATTATCGCGGTCAGTGATGAGTACCCGGAAAATCTTGTTGCGGCGCGTGCGGATATTGACCCGGAATTGCTGGAACGCTTCCGCAATATCGTCGTAACCCTGCAGGACGACCCTGAAGGGTCGGCTGTGCTGGCCGCTATGACCTCCATGAAAATCAAGCGCTTCCTGCCTTATGACCCTGCCGTTGAATCCCTGACCCGGAAGCTACTGGAACAGGCCGGCCTGACCCACTGATTATGCACTGGGGATTATATCCGCGACTCGCCGCCAGTCTCGGCGCACTGCTTGTACTCGCTCTGCTCAGCCTCGGCTACATGCTGCTGTCAGATGCCGCCGAACGCCTGGAAAACGAGCGACTGATGGTCGCGCGCACCCTGGCCCGCACTCTGGCGGAAGGCAGTGTCGACGCCCTGGCATCGCAAGACTATGAACTGCTGGAGCGCTGGGTGACATCGGTACTACCGGATGACAACTATGCCTACGCCTTTCTCTCCAGACCGGACGGCGTCGTTCTGACGCACACACAACTCAGCAAAATCGGCCATCGTATAAACACCGACAAGTTCACTGAAGTTTCCCCCGGTGTGTTTCGAAGCGAATTTAGTGGCCGAACCGTGCAGGAAGTGGTGTACCCGGTAACCATCGGTGATAACAAACTGGCAGATGCTCATATTGCCTACTACCTGGAGACCACCAACCTGCTGGACAACGATATCACTGCCAGGATGCTGGGGTTGCTTGCGGTTTTCCTGCTACTGTTACTCGGCGCGACCGCACTCATTCTCCGCCGTTATACCCGTCCACTGAGCGACCTGACAGATTCCATTACCACCGTCTCCCTCGATGCCGCAGGTACAGAAAAACTGGACGCCAGGCTATTGCAAAGAACCGATGAAGTCGGCGCACTGGCACGCGAATACAATGCCATGCTGGAACGCCTGGGCGCGGCATACGTGGAACTTCAGAACGAGGAACAGCGCCTGCGCGAACG
Source organism: Thiogranum sp. (assembly GCF_058323355.1). Lineage (NCBI taxonomy): Bacteria > Pseudomonadati > Pseudomonadota > Gammaproteobacteria > Chromatiales > Ectothiorhodospiraceae > Thiogranum > Thiogranum sp. The sequence goes on along the minus strand of NZ_JBTTIO010000002.1, from coordinate 53,704 downwards.
TGTGGAAGAACGCACCCACGAACTGAGCCAGTCCAACCAGGAACTGGAATCCTTCAGTTATTCCGTCTCACACGACCTTCGCGCACCACTGCGCGCCCTGGCCGGTTACAGCCAGTTGCTGCTGGAGGAGTATGAGTCGTCTATCGATGACCAGGGCAGACACGCACTGCAACGTATCCGCGACAATACCTTTCACATGGACAAGCTGATCACCGATCTGCTGGCGCTGTCGCGGGTCACTCGCCAGCAGATGCGCCTCGAACCTGTCGACCTGTCAGCCATGGCGGAAAACATCAGCCGTGAAATGCAACAACAACACCCCGAGCATAAGGTCGAAGTGCAGATCAACCCAACGCGGAGAGTCATGGGTGACCCGGGGCTGCTCCACATAGCCCTGCTGAACCTGTTCGGAAATGCCTGGAAATATACCGGCAAAACAGCATCCCCGCACATCGAGTTTGGTGAACTGGAAGAACAGCCAGGCCATTTTTATATCAGGGACAATGGCGCAGGGTTCGACATGCGCTTCGTCGACAAGATATTCGGTGTATTCCAGCGCCTGCACCGGGCCGAAGAGTTCGAGGGCACGGGGATCGGGCTGGCTACCGTGGAGCGCATCATCCACCGCCACAGAGGAACGATACGTGCAGAATCAAAACCCGGACAAGGCGCTGTCTTCACCTTTACTCTAGGGAAGCTCTGATTAATTCGAAATCGTCATTCCGGCGCAGGCCGGAATCCAGAACATTCAACACCCTGGATCCGGGCCTGCGCCGATGAGATGACGAATTAATCAGACTCTCCCTAGAAATATCGCGATAATCGCAGTGTCACATGGTTATCCTGTTTAAACGCTGACAGCACAGGACTACGACTCGTATTCAGGAACCAGCGGCTCTCCAGTTCCAGCTTCCAGCGATCCCCCAGGCGGCGCTCGGCTTCCACTGAAAACTGGTAGGCCCGGTCATTGCGGTCCACCAGCACGCCGGCCAGCAGCTCGCTGCTCTGGGTATCGTTCAACGCCAGCCGCGCCCCGGCAAAGATATCATCATCCAGCACAATCGGCGGCGCAACATCAAAGGCTTCGTCGCGACCATCACGCGAGTATTCCAGTAACAGGCCCAGATCGGCTGTGCTGTTCACAATCTGGTACAGCGTGTACTCAAAACCACCGACTGCCGCGAGAAAATGTTCACCATTTTGTGAGCGCCACAAACCTTCGAACTTCCATAACCAGCTGCCCGTGGTGTACTGGATATCCACACTGGCCTGATCGATGATGTCATAGATGGCAAAAAAGCGGGTAAATGTTGCATCGGGAATAAACCGCGGCTCACGCCCGGTACCGTGGAAAACCGACAGGCCAAAATCCCAGTCGCCAATATAATGCGAGTAGCGTGCAGCAAGATCGATATTCCGCTGCTCACGACTGTTGCTGTACAACGCTTCCCCGTCGATGACCAGCGGAAAACGAAAGCGGCCATGCTTGCCGGGAAAGGTCCGTTCCCGGAAACCCGGCAGGACAAACAGCTCCAGGTCGCCCCAATCACGCTGGAATGCCAGCCGCAGCATGGGCTGACCCAGTTTATCTTCACCGTCGATATTACCGATCTGGTCGGTCTGGTTGATGATGTCAACCAGATGATTCGACTCCGTCACGCCCCAGAACACCCGGTTCACGCCCGCCAGGAATTCCCAGTCGTCGCCGATGCGTAACCACCAGGCCTCGCGCAGGTCGGCGCGTGTACGCCGCTCATCCTGGCTGTCGAGGTGGGCAAAGGGAATAAAGCCGTACTGGTTACGCCGGTCACTGGTTTCGTAACGAAACTCCGGCTGGCCGATCAGCGCGGCCTGTATGCCGTCGAACTGGTCAGGGTAGGCCGCATTGGAGACAAACCCTGTTGCCTCGGCCGCCAGATACCCGGAAATCTGCATCTCTCCGGCCTGCACCTGAGCCGACAGGCACAGCAATAACAATAACCCTCTGTACATTTTTCCCCTTTCCCCGCTAATGACAGGAGGCCTCTTGATTAACTCCTGTTCCGTCATGCCGGCGCAAGCCGGAATCTACCATATTCAGTATTCTGGATGCCGGCCTGCGCCAGCATGACAGAGTAATCAGAAACGCTCCTGCTTTCCCGACTCATGAATACCCCGCCAGACCACGAAACCGGCGAGCAGCGCAGTCAGTGCAGCGCCGACGTACATCCACTGCGCACCGACGCCTTCCCACATATAACCGGCCAGCAGACTGCCGATGGCGCCACCGGCGCCGAAACTCAGACTGCTGTAGAGGGCCTGGCCGCGTCCCTGGTGACGACCGACAAACAGGCGGTGCACCAGATGTATCGCCACCGCATGATACACGCCGAAACTGGCGGCATGCAGTGTCTGGGCAAAAACCATCACCAGCGCCTGTTCAACAAACAGTGCCAGCAGTAACCAGCGAACCGCGGTCAGCACCGTTGCCGCCAGCAACAGGCGGCGCGCCCCGAAACGCGGCAGCCACAAGTGCATGCGCAGGAATACACCGATTTCGGCGATCACACCCAGCGCCCACAACTGGCCGATGGCCGACTCACTGTAACCGTGGTCAGCGAGATACAGGCTGTAGAAAGTGTAATAAGGCCCGTGACTGGCCTGGATCAGGAAACACACCAGCAATAGCGAAATTACCGCGGGCCGTCTCAATACATTCAGGATCGGTTCGTGGTCCATTGCCTGGTGGCCCGTCGCACGTTCCGGTACGGCAAGGCTGCTGAACCAGATCGCGGCAAACAACACGACCAGCACCGAAGGTAACAGCCCGGTGCCGGTAACGTCGAACAGGAAACCCAGCCCGGCCACCGCAACGATAAAACCGATCGAGCCCCACAGGCGGATGCTGCTGTAGCGGTGTGTTTCCTTGCCGAGATGGTTGAGCGTGGTGGCTTCGAACTGGGGCAATGCCGCGTTCCAGAAAAAACTGAACACTGTCATCACCAGCGCCAGCCAGCCGTAGCCCTGCACAAAAAACACGGCGGAAAAAGCCAGCGCTGCCAGCAGGCTTGCCACGCGAATAATCATCATGCGCTGACCGGTATGGTCGGCAATCCAGCCCCAGATATTGGGTGCGATAATCTTGGTTGCCATAATGATGGCAACCAGTTCACCGATCTGCACGGCACTGTAACCCTGCGACTTGAGGTACAGGCCCCAGTACGGGATCAACGCGCCAAGCGAGGCGAAATAGAAAAAGTAGAACCCGGAAAGTCGCCAGTACATGGCGTCAGGCAACCCGGACAGCCACCAACATCACTCGGGGGCAGCAGGAATGACAGGGGTTGCAGACTGCACGTCTGCATTCTGTGCGCGATGGCGCAGCAGGTGGTCCATCAACACAATTGCCAGCATGGCTTCAGCAATCGGCGTGGCGCGGATACCGACACAGGGATCGTGGCGGCCGGTGGTAATCACTTCAACCGGGTTGCCGTGCACATCCACCGAACGCCCGGGCAGTCGCAGGCTGGAGGTCGGCTTCAGGGCAATACTCACGAGGATATCCTGACCCGATGAAATACCGCCCAGCACGCCGCCGGCATGATTGCTGAGGAAGCCTTGCGGGGTCATCTCGTCGCGGTGTTCAGTACCCTTCTGCGCCACACTCGCAAAACCTGCGCCGATTTCAACACCCTTGACCGCGTTGATACTGACCATGGCGTGCGCAATGTCCGCGTCCAGCCGGTCGAATACCGGCTCGCCCAGGCCCGGGATCATACCGCTGGCCACCACATTCACGCGCGCACCGACCGAATCGCCGGCCTTGCGCAGTGCATCCATGTAGGTTTCGAGTTCCTGCACCCGCTCCGGGTCGGGACTGAAGAAGGGATTCCGGCCAACGGCATCCCAGTCTTTCAGTTCCAGCGTAACAGGGCCAAGCTGGGCGAGATAGCCGCGGATTTCAATACCGCAGGACTCGCGCAGATATTTCTTTGCCACTGCGCCCGCCGCGACCCGCATGGCGGTCTCGCGCGCAGACGAGCGGCCACCACCCCGGTAGTCGCGGATGCCGAATTTCTGCTGGTAGGTATAGTCCGCATGGCCGGGGCGGAAGCGGTCCATGATGTTTGAATAGTCTTTGGAACGCTGGTCGGTATTGTGGATGATCAGGCCAATCGGCGCGCCGGTGGTTTTGCCCTCGAACACACCCGACAGAATCTGCACCTCGTCGGCCTCGCGGCGCTGGGTGGTGTGACGTGAGGTGCCGGGTTTGCGGCGATCCAGGTCGGTTTGAAGATCGGCTTCCGACAGTTCCATGCCGGGCGGACAACCGTCCACGATACAGCCGATGGCCGGCCCGTGACTTTCACCAAAACTGGTGACGGTAAAGAGTTTTCCGATGCTGTTCCCCGACATGGGAGCTTATTGTACAGAACTTTAGGCGCAGGGGAATCGCGTGCCGGAAGGCGCAGAACCGGCAGGGTTAAAGGCACAGGGCGTTACGCCGTTATTCTTCCCGTAATGTTCAACCATTCCGATCAGACAAGGGGAATACAGTGAGCCACCGGGGAAACGCCATTGGCGCCTATCTAGGCAAACCGATTTTCGAATCGATTGAATTACAGGACGAGCCCTATGTGTTCGACCGCATTGCGCAGTATGAAGACGATGAATTCCCGCTCGACCGCCTGAGCGAAAATGAAGTGCTGGTGGAACCCGGCCTGATCTACCGCCACAAGGACTGACGCACTTCTTTTGCCAGGAAGGCTCTGACATTCGCCCGTCATTCTGGCGTATGCCAGAACCCAGTGGTTTCAACCAGGATGGATACCGGCCTGCGCCGGTATGACGGGCTGATCGGAAACTACCTGGATCAACTTCAGATCAACTTCGAGAAACGCCCTTCCTGATCGGCCCGGTAGCGGTCGAACACCTTGCAGATATTGCGGATCAACAGGCGGCCGCGCTCGTTGACATTGATGTGGCGTGTATCGATTTCCAGCAAACCGTCTTCCTGCATCGACTGCAACTGTGCAAGCTCGGGACGGAAGTAGTCATCGAAATCGATCCCGAACTCGCTTTCCACCCGCCGCATGTCCAGTCTGCCGTGGCAGATCAGCCGCTGGATCACTTCCGCGCGTAAACGATCATCATCGTCAATGGCCACACCGCGCGCAACCGGCAGGCGTGCTGCATCGAGATCACGGTAGTAATCCTCTACATGGGTGTGATTCTGGGTATAACCACCCGGCATGGAGCTGATGGCACTGACGCCCATGGCGATAAGATCCGATTCGGCGTGTGTTGAATAACCCTGAAAATTGCGGTGCAGGCTGCCTGTGCGTTGCGCCTGTGCCAGTTCGTCGTCACGCAGGGCGAAGTGATCCATACCGATGTACTGGTAACCGGCAGATGTCAGTCGCTCGATGGTCAGCGCCAGAATGGCCAGCTTCTCGTCGGCATCCGGCAGGTCTTCGGTGTTGATACGCCGCTGCGGTTTGAAACGCTCCGGCAGGTGCGCATAGTTGAACACCGACAGGCGTTCCGGGCGTGCGGCAATCACCGCATCCAGGGTGGCGGAAAAACTGTCCACGGTCTGTAACGGCAGCCCGTACATCAAATCCATGTTGGTGGAACGGAAACCCAGCCGGCGCGCCTCGTCGAGCACGGCCAGCGTCTCGTCCAGCGGCTGTATCCGGTGTACCGCTTTCTGTACGTCAGGATTGATGTCCTGCACACCCAGGCTGAGGCGGTTGAAACCCAGCTCCCGCAGCGTCGCCAGGGTGTCCTTGCGCAGTTCGCGCGGATCGATTTCGATGGAATATTCGCCGCTGTCATCCTCCGTGAGCTGGAAGTTCTCACGCAGCACGCCCATCAGTTCACCAAGTTCCTGCTCGTTGAGGAAAGTCGGCGTACCACCACCGAAGTGCAATTGCTCGACACGTCGCTGCGGATCGACCCGCGAGGCCTGCAGGCGAATCTCCCGGTACAGGTAATCCAGGTAGTGGCGGGCACGGCTGCGATCCGCGGTGACGATTTTGTTACAGGCACAGTAGTAGCAGACGTGGGCACAGAACGGGATATGCACATACAGCGACAACGGCCGACCGCTTTCATTACTGGCGCGCACCCAGCGGTCGTGGTCGGCCGCGCCCACCTGCGGACCAAATTCCATGGCCGTCGGGTAGGACGTATAACGCGGGCCACTGCCCGCGTAGCGCCGAATCAGGTCGGCGTCGAAATCGACCGTCTGCTGCATGTGTTTCTCCACAAGATTACCTGTCAGTGTAGGCTGCAAGCCTGTGAGTCACCTTGACCTGGGTCAAGGCCGAAGTCACACCCTGCCCTCAATCCACTTCCAGCCCCTGGCGGTGCGTTTCGTTGATTTTCAGCAGCAACTGCTTGAATGGCAGGATACGCTCATCCTGGTTCGACACCACCTTGACGAAGCGCAGATCCTCCTTGCCAAACTGGTAACTGCCATCCGCCATGGACGCCCGCAGCGCGCGCACATCGCGCTCCAGTTCTTCGAGAAACTCGGTGGCCGCACCCAGTGAATCCATATCGTACTCGGCAGCCGCGCGCAGATCCTCTATTTCAAACAATGCCTGATCAACCAGATCAACGTACTCTTCAGCGGTTTTTGGTCTTCCCAACATGGATTAACCTCCATTCCTAACTACACAAAACACTTCGAAATATTCCCTGATTTTCGCGCACCTGGCTGGCATCGAGCAGGAACACACCGTGACCACCGCGCTCAAAATCGAGCCAGATGAAGGGCACATCGGGGAAACATTCCACCAGCATATCCTGGCTGTTGCCGACCTCAACCACCAGTATCCCGTCGTCGGCCAGCCAGTCAGCCGCCTGCGCCAGCAGACGCACCACGATGGCCAGTCCGGCATGCTCGGCACGCAGGCCGAGTTCCGGCTCGTGTTGATATTCCTCCGGCAGTGTCTGCATCTCTTCGTCGGACACGTAGGGTGGATTGCTGATAATCAACTGGTAACGCACCGGTTCCAGCGCCTCGAACAGGTCGGACTCAACAACGGTCACCCAGTCCTCCAGCTCGTGGCGCTCGACATTCTGCCTGGCCACCGCCAGTGCCTCCGGGGAAATATCCACCATATCAACATCGGCATTATCAAAATGCGCGGCGCAGGCAATGCCGATACAACCGCTGCCGGTACACATATCCAGCACCCGCTCGACGTGTTCCGGCTCCAGCCAGGGGGTAAAACCCCGCTCGATCCATTCCGCCATCGGCGAGCGCGGCACCAGCACCCGCTCATCGACATAAAAGGGCATGCCGGCAAACCAGGCTTCACCCGTCAGGTAGGCGGCCGGTTTGCGTGTCCGCACGCGTTTATCCAGCAATTCCAGCACCGTGCCGCGCTCGGCTGCGGTCACACAGGCGCCAAGGTAATGGTCGGGAAACCCGACCGGCAGGTGCAGCGCATGACTGACCAGCACCAGCGCCTCGTCAAAGGCATTGTCGGTGCCATGACCGAATACCAGCCCGCTTTCACGAAAACGGCTCGCGCCCCATCGCACCAGATCCCGAATGGTTTGTAACTCTGCCTGATCGGCCATGAAAAATAATTCCTGTCGCCGGGGCCGCGCCAATGGAATAATACGCCCCATGTTAACTATAAATGTCACGACCCGCGTCGCGAGGCGCATTATACCGGTACTGGCTACCCTGTTGTTGCTGGTAGCCTGTCAGCAGCCCCCGATCCCGCAACTGGCCGGCGCCACCCTGTTACCTGCGGCCCGTGAACTGGCGCCTTTCACACTGGTCGACCATCATAACGCACCGTTTACACAGGATTCACTGCGTGGCCAGTGGAGTTTCGCCTTTTTTGGCTATACCCATTGCCCGGATGTCTGCCCCAATGCGCTGGGTATGCTGAAGCGGGTCGAAACCCTGCTGGAAGCCGCCGGTGAAACGCCGCTGCCACGGGTATTGTTCGTCAGCGTGGACCCGGAACGGGATACACCGGAGACACTGGCCAGCTATGTTTCCTACTTTCACCCGGCTTTTGTCGGTGTGACGGGTAAAGACCCGGAACTCATGCGCGTCACACGCCAGTTGGGGATTCTTTACGGGCGTTCCCCGGGCGACAACGACAAGGATTATCGGGTCGACCACAGCGCGGCAATCATCCTGTTCAATCCTGAAGGCCATTACCAGGCACTGTTTAATGTGCCGCACGACCCTGAAAAGATGGTTGCAGATTTTGTGGCTATTCGCCGCTGGTACGAGGCAAGCCAGTGACACACCGACTGAATGCTGTCACGGGCAGGAGAGGGGGTTGCGTGAGAAAGTGGTGGATACCGGTTCTCTGCGCGGCGCTGTGGGCAGGCCTGGCCCAGGCGGCAGACAACCCTGAAATCAGTAACGCCTGGATCCGTGAAGCACCACCCGGTGCCCCCATGCTGGCCGGCTACCTGTGCCTGTACAACAAAACTGACACAGCGATGACATTGCTCGGCGTGGAAAGTCCGGGCTTCGAACATATCATGATGCACCGCACGCAAATGGTCGATGGCATGGCACGCATGCAGCACCAGGACAGGGTGGTAATCCCGGCAGGGAAACAGGTCTGTTTTGAACCCGGCGGCCTGCACCTGATGATGCCTGCACCTGAACAACGCCTGGTTGCCGGTGACCGGGTCGAGCTGGATCTGCTGTTCGCCAATGGCTCACGCCAGCCAATACAGGTTCCCGTCAAGGCACCCTGATAGACATGACATCCACACGCACTGCCTGCTGGCAGGACTATCTCAAATCACTTCCCCTTTACCTGTTGCCCCATCACGCCATTTCCCGGCTGACCCTGCGCCTGACGCGGATCAGAGTGCGCTGGTTCAAAAATGCCTTTATCCGCTGGTTTGCTGAACGCTATGACATAAACCGGGAGGAATCACTGCACCGGCAGGTGGATGATTTCGAGCATTTCAATGCCTTCTTCACCCGCGAGCTGGCACCCGGCACGCGTCCTGTCGAAGGTGACGAGTGTACCGTGGTCAGCCCGGCAGACGGGCATATCAGCCAGCTCGGCGGTATCGACCACGACACAATATTCCAGGCCAAGGGCCACGGCTTCCGTGTCATCGAATTGCTCGGTGGCGATGCCGATGCAGCCCGGCTGTTCCATAACGGCAGTTTTATTACCGTCTACCTGTCACCCCGTGACTACCATCGTGTACATATGCCGCTGACCGGCAAACTGCGCAAAACGATCTACGTACCCGGCCGCCTGTTCAGCGTCGCCCCGCACACCACTCGCGTGGTACCACGGCTGTTTGCGCGTAATGAACGGCTGGTGGCCATTTTCGACACCTGCGCCGGCCCCATGGCCATGGTGCTGGTTGGCGCCATCAACGTGGCCGCCATCGAAACGGTGTGGGCCGGACTGGTGACACCGCCGCACCGCCGCCAGGTTGAAATCAGCGACTTCACCGATAGCGACATTTCCCTGCAACGCGGCAGTGAAATGGGCCGTTTCAATATGGGATCCACAGTCATCCTGCTGTTCGGGGAACATGCCGTGCACTGGCAGAACATGCTGGTCGCCGAAGCGCCGCTGCGCATGGGCGAGGCCATCGGCTCGAAAGCATAGCCCGCTGTTAACCTTACCGCTGGCACCCCGTTAGTCGTCTATCAGGAACCCCTGGAGGACGACACCATGAACCCGATAACCCACGCGATTCCTGTACTGCTCATGGGCCTGTCCGGCCTGACCCTGAGCGGTGCCAGCCAGGCTGACAGCAGTTTCAGTCTTTTCTTTTCAAGCGGTTACGCCGCGCCGTATGTCAGCTATGCCTATCACGACAGTTACCGGCCCTACCCACGGCACTACCGCCCACCCGTGCATGTCGATACCTATGTGGAAAAACACGTGTACAGGAACTACGAGGCTCACCGGCGAAGCTACCGTGACCACGATAACCGCCACGGCTACGATGGGCGCCGTAACGAGCACAGGAAATATCGTGGTCGCAACGACCGGCATTCCCGCGGACACAGTGAAAGACATGTTCGACGTCACCACACAAGCTACGCCAGCACCCTCCATTACTGAGCAGACAGCAATCCTGTATGCTGACCAGACACTGGAGAATCCATCCTTGAATCCACTGGAGGCAGGCGTTCCTGCGTATAAATTCGTGTCTGTCCAGACATCGCTGAACGCGTTTCTCGACGGGGTGCAGAACAAGGCCTACCAGGTCGCCTATGGCGCATTGTGGGAGCGCGAGGCTGCGCTCGATGTGGTCCAGGAAAGCATGCTGCGTTTTGTCGAGTACTACCGGAAAAAACCGCAAAAGGAATGGCCCGCCCTGTTCCGCACGGTACTCAACAGCAAGATCAACGACCAGCGCCGCAAACGCCTGCTGGGCAGTACCACGCGCAAACTGCTATCACTCACCGTGCCCGGGCTTTCACGCGACAACGCAGATACCGGCATGCTGGAAAATGACCTGCCCCAGCCAGCGCACGAACAGGGATTCAGCCAGCCGGAAGCCTCCACCAGCGATGGCGAACTGAAGCGGCACATCGAGTCCGCGCTGGGTAGACTGGCGGAACGCCAGCGGCAGGTTTTCCTGCTGCGCGAACAACTGGGACTCAGCATACGCGAAACCGCCGAGACACTGGGCGTCTCGGAGAACAGTATCAAGCAACATCACTTCCGCGCCCTGCGCGCCATGCGCAAGTCACTTGCAGAGGTATGGGAACATGAACATGCATGAAACGCACCCGGACAGCGAACAACTCGACAGCCTGCGTGCAGGCCTGCTGGACGACAGGCCACAACTGAAGACCGATATCGAGAACCATCTTGGCAACTGCGCATCCTGCCAGAAGCGATACGACCTGGCAGGCTGGCTGCAACCGGGCAGACTGCCCGTCGACATGCCTGTTGAGCAGCTGGACCAGGCCCGCCACCGCGCACTGGAACCGCGCGCACTCCGCCAGCGCATACTGCCTGTCGCCATTGCCGCAGCACTGGCGCTGGTGACCGTGGTACTGGTGAAACCAGCACTACAGGACCGGGGGGACAGCGCGCCGGCTACCCGCATGGCGCAAACACCAATGGAGGCCACCCCGGTACTCTATGAGGACCTGGACTTCTACCTGTGGCTGACCGACCATAAGGAAAACAGCGACTCCAGCACCTGACCCCGGCCATGATCAACAGACGAAAGATATTACTCGCAACAACCCTCGGCGCGTTGCTGCTCGGTAGCACGGCACACGCCGCCATTAACCCTGAACGTCTCTACCTCGCGGCAAACGGGCATATCCCCTGGCAATCGTTGAGCAAAGAGGAACAGAAGGCGTTACAGGACTACCGGGGACACTGGAATGAGTATGATAGCGACCGCCAGCATCGTATGCGCGAAGGCGCCCGGCGTTACCAGCAGCTGCCCCCGGAAAAACGCCGCAGGATAAAACAGAAGCGCCACGAATATGAGCAGCTTTCCCCGCAGGAACGGCACCGTCTGCGCGAGGAATACCGGCGCCGGCACAAATAGGCCGCCGCAGCGATTCACAGTCCGCCAACAACCCGGTACAATCGCCTGCCGTTTGACGCCAGAAAGCCGGTAATTTCCTATGCACCCCATGCTCAATATCGCGGTAACCGCCGCACGCAACGCCGGCGATATTATCGTCAAGCACCTGAACCACCTGGACCGGCTGACCGTAACCAGCAAGGATCGCAACGACTACGTCTCCGAAGTGGACCGGCAGGCAGAAGACGAGATCATTGCCGTCATCCGCAAGTCCTTCCCCGACCACGGCATACTGGCGGAAGAAAGCGGCCAGCACCTGGGCAAGGACGAATACCAGTGGATCATCGACCCGCTCGACGGCACGACCAACTTTTTACACAGCTTCCCCCAGTTTGCCGTGTCCATCGCGCTTCAGCACAAAGGGAAGCTCGAACAGGCCGTTATTTACGACCCGATGCGCCAGGAGCTGTTCACGGCAAGCCGGGGTGGTGGCGCCTTTGTTGATAACCGGCGTATCCGCGTCAGTAACCAGAAAGGCCTGCAGGGCGCCCTGCTCGGCACCGGCTTTCCCTACAAGGACATGCAACACCTCGATGCCTACCTCGACATGTTCCGCGCCATGATCACCGATGCCGCCGGCATTCGCCGCCCGGGCTCTGCAGCACTGGACCTGGCCTATGTCGCGGCCGGACGCTTCGATGGCTTCTGGGAAATCGGGCTGAACCCGTGGGATATCGCGGCCGGCATCCTGCTGGTACGCGAGGCTGGCGGGCTGGTAGGTGACCTGAGTGGCGGACATTCACACCTGGAAAGCGGCAACATTGTTGCCGCCGCGCCCAAACTGTTTCCGGCCATGTTGAGGGCAATACGCCCTCATCTGACCGATGCACTGAAAAGCTGAACCGGTCACAAAACGCAAACATTCCGCTGCGCGGACAACTCAAGAACCCGTCATTTTCGCCGCTACATTTTTCAGCGGCAGACGTGCTGTTGCCTGCCGAAAAATACAACAAAACTGTACAACAGGATACCCTCTCCCCGCATGATGAAGTTCAGCGACAAGGCATTAAAGCTAATTGGGCGGAAACTGTTGAGCAGCATGGAAGCATCATCGAATCAGGATAGCTCGACATCTGCCCTGGCAACTCCCCTGGCGGCGCAGGAACGCGCCCGAAATCTGGCCATGAGAACAAAACCGGACCCGCAGAAAGCCAGCGTTATCCCCTTCCGGAACAACGACAATGACAATTAGGGAAGCCCTGATTCATTCGAAATCGTCATCCCGGCCTGCGCCGGGATGACGCATTGATCAGGCCTTCCTTAACAGGCTGCCCGGGAAGCCGGAAACACTGCTTTACCCTTCGTCCGAATGTGTGATATACACATAATTGCCGATTTTGGCTGTATCGGAACGAACGTATGAAACGCGCTGTGCTCACTCTGTTGATCCCCCCGTTTGCCGCCTGCCGGTTCGGTTGCGCCGGCTGTTGTGCAGCACCCATCGGTGTCTTCTGGCTGGCCAGTATTACCAGCATCGTCTACGGCCTGGTCGGTGGACCCACCAACCTGATGGGACCAAGCCTGAACACCATACTGCTGGGTATAGCCATGTGGGGGGTCGCGTCAGTGTGGGCCGCCATCACCATTCGCGGTGCAGACGATGACAAATGCGCACGCCGCACCAGCACCGTGTGCAGCAAGATCATGCCGGGCAGTGACGAAAGCGACCCGTTTGACGAAGTGCGCAAGGCACGCTAGCAGGCTGCCCGGCAGAACAGCCCTCAGGGCCGGTCATCCACCTCACCCGCACCCTCCTTTGGTACCGGCATCAGGTCGGCCTTGCTGACACCCAGCGCCAGTGCCGTCGAACCGGCAACAAAGATGGATGAATAGGTTCCGATAAACACGCCGACAATCAGTGCCAGCGCAAAGGCGTGAATGATTTCACCACCAAGGAAAAACAGCGCCAGTAACACCAGCAGGGTGGTAATCGATGTCATCAAGGTTCGTGACAGCGTCTGGTTGATCGATGTGTTCATGACTGTCACCGGCGTCCCCTTGCGCATGCGACGGAAATTCTCACGTATACGGTCAAACACGACGATCGTATCATTCAGCGAATAACCTATGACTGCCAACAGGGCTGCCAGCACGGTCAGATCGAATTCCACCTGGATCAGCGAGAACACCCCCAGGGTGATAATGACGTCGTGCACCAAAGCCGCCACGGCGCCAAGTGAGAACCGGTATTCAAAACGCAGGGTGACATAAATCAGGATGCCGATCAGTGCGTAGAGCATGGCCAGACCACCCTGCTCCGTCAGTTCCTCGCCAACCTGTGGCCCGACAAACTCCACGCGGCGTTTCTCCACGGCCGCATCCGCCGCCTGCAGGGCTGACAGTACCTCGTCACTCAGTTCAGCGCGGTCACGCCCTTGCTGGGGTGCGATGCGGATCAGGACATCCCGCGAGGTACCAAAATGCTGTACCTGTGCGTCGGGGTAACCGGCATCGGCCAGCACCTGGCGCAGTTCGCCAAGATTCGCAGTCTCCGGGTAGGCGACCTCGATAATCGTACCGCCGGTGAAATCGATGCCGAAGTTCAGCCCGCGTATAACCAACGAACCCACCGATATCAGAATCAACAGCGTCGAAAACACCATGGCGAGCTTGCGCTTACCCATAAAATCGATATGCGTCGCTTTACCGAGAATTCGCATAATTCTGTTCCTTATGGAAAATCAGATAGACAGTCGTTTCAGGCGACGGCCACCGTAAGCCAGGTTAATCACCGCGCGCGTACCCATGATCGCGGTAAACATGGATGTCAGGATGCCGATGGACAAGGTCACCGCAAAGCCCTTCACCGGGCCACTCCCGAAACTGAACAATACAACGGCCGCAATCAATGTGGTTACATTGGCATCGGCAATCGTTGACAGCGCTTTCGCATAACCGGCGTGGATACTCGCCTGTGGCGTATTACCGTTGCGCAGTTCCTCGCGAATACGCTCGAAAATAAGCACGTTGGCATCCACCGCCATACCCACTGTCAACACAATACCTGCGATACCCGGCATGGTCAGTGTGGCCTGCAACATCGACAGAATGGCAATAATCAGCACCAGGTTCATCGCCAGCGCCAGGTCAGCCACCAGGCCGAATGCCTTGTAGTACACCGCCATGAATACCAGTACCAGGATGAAACCGATGACGACTGATTTGAAACCCTGTTCAATATTGTCGGCGCCCAGGCTCGGGCCGATGGTGCGCTCCTCGATAATCCGGATGGGTGCGGCCAGCGCACCGGAACGCAGCAACAGTGCCAGCTCATGCGCTTCCTGCGGGCTATCCAGCCCGGTAGTCTGGAACCGCTTGCTGAATACACCACGTATCGTGGCAACACTGATGATCTCCTCAACCTTGCGGTTGACCACCACGGGCTTGCCATCAACCATGCGTGTCGTCGACTTGTTCTCGATGAACACGACCGCCATGGGTTTACCGACATTTTCCCTGGTAAAGTCCAGCATCTTGCGGGCGCCTTTACCGTCCAGCGTCACAGTCACCTGGGGCTGGCCGCCCTGGCTGTCGAAACCGGAGCGCGCATTGATAATCTGGTCGCCGGTCACGATGATACGGTTCTTCAGCAGGTAGTAACGCCCGTTCCGGTCCCTGTACAATTTTGAGCCGGCCGGAACCTTGCCGTTCACCGCATCGTCGACATCGTGCTCGGTATCGACGGCACGATACTCCAGCGTTGCCGTCGCACCGATAATACGCTTGGCTGCCACGGTATCCTGCACGCCCGGCAACTGGACCACGACCCGTCGGTCACCCTGCTGCTGAATGACCGGCTCTGCCACACCCAGTTCGTTGACACGATTACGCAGCGTTGTGATGTTCTGTTGCAGCGCGAGCTTGCGGGTTTCACGCATCTCGTTCTCGCTGAGCGTAACCTCAAGTGTAAATGTTTTGCCTTCATCGACTTGTTTCAGTTCAAGATCACGATACTCCTCGTGGATCAGTTCGCTGCCTTTCTCACGATCTTCTGCACTGCGGAAGCTGACGCGCAGTTTGTCGCTGTTCGGGCGAATGCTGAGGTAACGTATCTTGTCCTTGCGCAATATTGTCCGCAGGTCAGAGGCATAGCGTTCCAGCGCCTTTTGCAGTGCGGCATCCATATCCACTTCCATCAGGAAATGCACACCACCGCGCAGGTCAAGACCAAGATACATGGGCTGTGCATTGATTGCCTGGAGCCAGGCCGGTGTCGACGGGGCAAGGTTCAGGGCCACGGCATAATCCACACCCAGCACATCCTTGATCTGGTCGGCTGCCGCCAGCTGGTCTTCGGTGTTGTTAAAACGCGCCAGCAACCGGCGCTTGTCGACCTCGATCGACTTGACCGGAATTTTCTTCTCCGATAACCGGACCTCGATCTGGCCCCTGACCGTGTCGGCAAGTTCACCCCGGGTGGCAGATACCTGTACCGCGGGATCGGCTTCATAAAGATTTGGCAGGGCGTACAGGAAGCCAATGATCATCACGACGACAATCAGCAGATATTTCCAGGCCGGGTATTGATTCATGACGGGAACAAACCTTGTTTTATCGTTGGTATCAGGATGCCCTGGCAGTGCCCTTGGGCATCAGGGTAGCGACGGCCTGGCGTTGCACCTTGACCTCGACATTATCCGCAATCTTCAGGGTGACAAAATTTTCGTCCACCTGGGTGATGCGCCCGAGCAAGCCGCCATTGGTGACTACCTCATCTCCCTTGGCCAGCGCCGCGACCATGGCCTTGTGCTCCTTGGCACGCTTGGTCTGGGGGCGAATCAGCAGGAAGTAGAACACCACGAAGATCAGCAACAACGGCAAAAACTGCATAACCGGGTCGGGCTGCTGGGCTGGCGCGGCGGCCAGCGCATCACTGATAAAGAAACTCATAGTTAATACCTGTGTCCTGTTGGGTTTGATCCCGCCCGCCGGGTCCATCCATCCGGCCCCGCGCGCGTCCGGGAAATTCAAGCGCGCTATTATGGCACAGGCGGCACGGATTGGCCTGTTTTCGCGTAAAAATTCGCGACAAAGGCTTCCAGCCTCCCCGTCTCGATCGCTTCGCGCAACCCGGCCATCAAACGTTGATAGTATCGCAGGTTGTGTACGGTATTGAGATGGGAACCCAGAATCTCGTTGCACTTGTCCAGGTGGTAGAGGTAGGCGCGACTGTAATGCCGGCAGGTATAGCAGTCGCATTCCGGGTCCAGCGAACCGGTATCTTCACGGAACCTTGAGTTACGCAAGCGCAAAACCCCTTGCGAAGTAAACAGGTGTCCGTTTCGCGCATTGCGGGTCGGCATCACACAATCGAACATATCCACACCGCGCCGCACCGCCTCGACAATATCTTCCGGCGTTCCCACCCCCATCAGGTAACGCGGCGCATCGGTCGGCAAGGCCGGATCCAGTGCATCCAGCACCTGGATGCGTTCGTCGTGTGGCTCGCCCACGGACAGACCACCGATGGCGTAGCCGTCAAAACCGATGTCAGTCAGCCCCTGCAGTGATTCCAGCCGCAGTTCCGGGTACATGCCACCCTGCACAATGCCGAATAATGCCGCGCCTGAGTCGCCATGCGCTTCGCGACTGCGTTGCGCCCAGCGCAGTGATAACTGCATGGAATCACGCGCCTGCCCGATAGTGGCGGGATAGGGTGTGCATTCGTCGAAGATCATCACGATATCAGCGCCCAGTGCACGCTGAACGGCCATGGATTCTTCCGGCCCCAGGAACACCTTGTCACCGTTGACCGGAGAACGAAACTCAACACCCTGTTCGGTGATTTTGCGCATTTCACCCAGGCTGAATACCTGGAAACCGCCCGAGTCGGTCAGGATCGGCCCCTGCCAGTTCATGAAATCGTGCAGGTCCCCGTGGGCGCGAATGATATCGGTACCGGGTCGCAGCATGAGATGGAAGGTATTACCGAGCAGAATCTGCGCCCCGCCCTCGGCGACCTGTTCCGGCCGCATACCCTTTACCGTGCCGTAGGTGCCCACCGGCATAAAGGCCGGCGTGTCCACCACGCCGCGTTCAAACCTGAGGCGCCCGCGACGCGCACGGCCATCCTTGCTGATCAGTTCGTATTGCATGGTTTTCCGTTTGCAGTGAATGTCATTCTGTCGGCCGGTGTTGCAGGAACATGGCATCGCCATAGCTGAAAAAACGGTAATGCTGCGCTACCGCATGACGGTACGCTGCCATTACCGGCTCGAAGCCGGCAAACGCGCACACCAGCATCAGCAGGGTTGATTCCGGCAGGTGGAAGTTGGTCAGCATGGCATCAACGGCGCTGAACCGGTAGCCGGGGGTGATAAACAGACGGGTGTCGCCACGGAAAGGTCTGAGCACACCATCCTCTACAGCACTCTCCAGGCTCCGCACGACTGTGGTACCAACCGCCACAACCCGACCACCGCGGGCACGTGTCTGCTCAATGGCCTCACACACCTCTGCGTCCACGCTGACCTGTTCGGCATGCATGACATGTTTCTCCAGCTGTTCCACCCGCACCGGCTGAAATGTACCGGCACCCACATGCAGCGTCACGTAAGCCGTGCGGATGTTCCGTGCCGCCAGCGCATCGAGCAGCGTCCGGTCAAAGTGCAGGCCGGCCGTGGGTGCGGCGACCGCACCCGGGTGGCGGGCGTAGAGTGTCTGGTAGTCCTCACGATCCACCTGTTCATCGGCGCGTTCAATATACGGTGGCAGTGGCACATGCCCCCAGCGCTCCAGTAAATCCAGCAACGGTGTATCCCCGGCGAAACAGAGGCTGAACAACTCACCCTCCCGGCCCGTCACTTCAGCCTCTATGACACCATCCGCCAGAAACAGACGACTGCCGGCTTTTGGTGATTTACTGGAACGCACGTGCGCCAGTGCCCGTCGCTGGTCCAGCACACGCTCAATCAGGACTTCAACCCTGCCGCCACTGGCCTTGCTCCCGTGCAGGCGCGCGGGGATCACCCGGGTATTGTTGAATACCAGCAGATCGTCCTCATTGAGCATCTGCGGGAAATCCGCCATGCTGCGATCGCGAATACCCCCGTCCCGGCCAAGATCCAGCAAACGGCTACTGTGCCGCGGCCGGGCCGGGTGGCTGGCAATACGCTCAGGCGGCAGCGTGTAGTGGAAGTCCCGGGTTTTCATGGCGCGGCATGTTACCACAGCGCTTGCTTGCGACAGGCTCAGGAATCCTTATACTGGCGCGCCTGTGCCGGGGTGGCGGAACTGGTAGACGCGCCGGATTCAAAATCCGGTTCCTTTACGGGAGTGTGGGTTCGATTCCCACCCTCGGCACCACCTTACACATTGATGGGAGACACCATGCCCGGAACCCGTTTTGCCCTTGAAGTACAACCCGAGCTTCCGGAAAAGCTGGCGCGCCTCAGCGAACTGTCCAACGACCTGCTGTACAGCTGGGATCGCAGCGTGCGTTCGCTGTTTTTCCGCCTCGACCCGGCACTGTGGGACAGTTGCGGGCATAACCCGAAAGTCTTCCTGCGCCGTGTCTCGCAACAGCGGATCAACGAGGCCGCCGAAGACCGTATTTATGTCGAAGCCTATAACCGCGTACTGTCAACCTATGACACCTACCTGGGTGAACGCCAGCGCAAAAGCATCGATAAATACCTGAACCCGAAAAAAGACCTGGTCGCCTATTTCTGCGCCGAGTTCGGCCTGCACGAAAGTCTGCCCATCTACTCCGGTGGCCTGGGGATTCTGGCTGGCGACCATTGCAAGGCGGCCAGTGACCTGGGTATCCCCTTTGTTGCGGTCGGCATGCTGTATCGTCAGGGCTACTTTATCCAGACCATCGACGAACACGGCAACCAGATCGCGCACTACAATACGACTGAATTCGGTCAACTGCCCCTGACACCGGCCTGCAACGAAAACGGTGATGAACTGCATGTTGTGGTTGATTTCCCCGGTCGTCCTGTACAACTGAAAATCTGGCAGGCGCGTGCCGGACACATCAAGCTGTATTTACTGGACAGCGACCTGCCGGAAAACAGTGAAGCCGATCGCGCCATCACCTACCAGCTCTATGGTGGTGACATCAATACCCGTATCCAGCAGGAAATCGTGCTGGGTATCGGCGGGGTTCGCGCACTGCGGGTGCTGGGGCTCGAACCCACGGCGTGGCATATCAACGAAGGCCATGCCGCATTCCAGGTACTGGAACGCTGCCGCGAACTGGTCGCCTCGGGGCTTGATTTTGCCAGTGCGATCGAACAGGTCGCAGGCGCCACCGTATTCACCACGCATACACCGGTACCCGCCGGTCACGACATCTTCGACCACAGCCTGATCGCCAGTTATTTCAGTGACTACATCGAGCAGCTTGGCCTGTCCATGGAGGCATTCCTGAAACTGGGAACCAGTCCCTCTAACCAGGGCGGCTTCAACCAGACGGTACTGGCCCTGCACGGTTCACGCTTCCATAACGGCGTCAGCAAGATCCACGGCGAGGTTGCGTCACAGATGGAAGGTTATGTGTGGCCACAGATTCCCTACCACGAAAACCCGATGCGCCATGTCACCAACGGCGTACACGTGCAGACCTTCCTTGCCCACGAGTGGAGCAACCTGTACGACATGCGTTTCGGCATGGAATGGCGCAACGAGCTGCTGAACGAGGAATACTGGGAGCGTATCAACGAAATTCCCGACCACAGTTTCTGGAGCCTGCGCCAGTCACTGAAATCCGAGCTGCTGAACCAGGTCCGCCGACGCGTGATTTTGCAGTGCCGTCGCAACCGTTGTGGTGAGGCCCACATCGACCGCATTACCCGACTGCTCAGCCCGCACGAGTCGGATATCCTGACCATTGGCTTCGCACGCCGTTTCGCCACGTACAAGCGCGCCACCCTGCTGTTCTCCGACCCGGAGCGTCTGGCACGCCTGCTCAATGACCCCAAACGGCCGGTGCTGCTGGTGTTTGCCGGCAAGGCGCACCCCAGCGACCTGCCCGGCCAGCAGTTGATACAGGTCATCCACGAATTTTCGCGACGGCCGGAGTTTGTCGGCAAGATCCTGCTGCTGGAAGGCTACGACCTGTCGCTGGCACGTCGACTGGTATCGGGTGTCGATGTCTGGTTGAACACGCCGGAATACCCGATGGAAGCCAGCGGCACATCCGGGCAGAAAGCCGCCCTCAACGGCGTCATTAACCTGAGTGTACTGGATGGCTGGTGGGGCGAAGGCTACAACGGCGAAAACGGCTGGGCAATCACCCCGCACGATGAACACTACGACGCCGCGTTCCGTAACCAGGAAGAAGCCAACGAGCTGCTGGATATCCTGGAGCACCAGGTTATACCGCTCTACTATGACCGTAACGGCCATGGCTTCTCGGAAGGCTGGGTACGCATGTCCAAGCAATCCATGAAATCCGCCCTGCCGCAGTTCAACTCGCAGCGCATGGTGATGGACTACATCAAGGGCTTCTATGGCCCCGCCGCTGAGCAGGGACGCAAGCTGTCGAGGAATCGTTCACACGGTGCCAGAGAACTGGCCGCCTGGAAAGAAAAGATAAAACGCCTGTGGCCCACGGTGACACTGCGACGTACCGATCACTCACCCCAGGCCGTCAAGGCAGGGCAACGCTTTCGCATCGAAGTGGCTGCACAACTCGGGGAACTGACGCCTGACGATGTCCGGCTCGAGTGCCTGATCGGCAAGGAAGACGAGCACCAGGACTTTATCGCAACGGAATATTTTGGCTTTAACGCCGAAGGGCAAATGGATAACGGTGAGACGCGTTTCGTGCTGGACCTTGATCCGCCACTGCCCGGGCTGCAACATTTCCAGATTCGCATCTACCCCTGCCACCCGTTGCTCAGCCACCGGTTTGAAACCGGTTGCATGATCTGGCTGTAGATCATTACATCAGGCTGCCGGGTCGGGGGTTTCCCTGACCTTGCGGAGTGCCTCGTCGTTTTCACAGAATTCAGACGGGTCGCCAACACCCTCGTTCAGTAGCTTGTCACAGGCGACTGTACTGGCACATTCGGAACAGCGTTTCATCTGCTCGCGGATACCCGGTATCGGCTGGGTATGTAAATAAACGTCCGGGTCAATGTGGTGGATACCCAGCATCCTGGCCAGACGCAATTTCGACAGTTGTCTGGCGATACCTTGCCGATAACGCTTGCCAACCTGCAGGTTGTGGATAATAGCCATCACCAGGAGCACGACGAAAGCCGCTGTTAATACAGCAAAAAGCCCCGCAATGGCGGCAGAAAAATAATTCATTTCAACTAACCTGCAAATTCTACTGATGTGGATATCGGCATTTCAGCAGAATTCTTCGCCGCTTTACATGATCTCCATCAAGTAAGTGGCAGAACCCCCCTGGCTTCCTGTACGTCAGGCGCGCCCGTACAACTGCACCCAGGCTTTCAAACGCTCGCCGTGTTCCGGCAGCAACTGCTCCCATTCAAACCGCCACTGCCAGTTGCCCTCGGTGACCCCCGGGATATTCATGCGCTGCGAGACACCCAGTGCCAGCACGTCCTGCATGGGCAACACGGCAATCTGTGCGACTGAAGCCAGCGCCGCACGCACCAGCGGCCAGGGCATGGCGGCTGTTTCGATACCAAGATAGTCATGTACAAAGTTGCGCTGCTGTTCCGTCAGCTCCTCGTACCAGCCCAGTGTCGTGTTGTTGTCATGGGTGCCGGTGTAAACCACGGACAACGCCTCGTGGTTATGTGGTAAATAGGGGTTATCGGATGACCCGTCAAAGGCAAACTGCAGAATTTTCATGCCTGGCAGGCCAAACTGCTTGCGCAGTGCCGTAACTTCCGGGGTGATAACGCCCAGGTCCTCGGCAACCAGCGGCAGGCTGCCAAAAGCCTGCCGGAGTGCTTTAAAAAATTCAGCGCCCGGCCCGGCTACCCAGCGCCCCTCGACAGCCGTGTCACAAGCCGCGTCAATTTCCCAATAGGCCTCGAAACCACGGAAGTGGTCAATACGCATCAGGTCGAACAGTTCCAGCTGGGTACGAATACGATCCAGCCACCAGCGGTAACCGTCATCTGCCAGTGCCTGCCAGTTATAGTGCGGGTTACCCCAACGCTGGCCGGTTTCCGAGAAATAATCCGGCGGCACACCGGCAACGACCTTCAGACCGCCGGTTTCATCCAGCAAAAACCACTGGCGGTCAGCCCATACCTCGGCGCTGTCGTAGGCGACAAAAATGGGTATATCACCAAACAGCAACACACCATTGTCGTTGGCGTAGCGGCGCAACTCCGTCCACTGGCGGAAGAACAGGAATTGCTCAAAGCGCACCTGTTCAATGGCGCCGGCAAGCCGCCTGTGCGCTTCTTCCAGCGCATCCGCCTGCCGGTCGCGCAGCGGTTGCGGCCAGTCAAACCAGGCACTACCGTTGAACTCGTCCCGCAATGCCTGGTACAGCGCAAAGTTGTCCAGCCAGTAGGCATGTTGCTCATTAAAAGCATCGCGTTCCGCACGCATTGCATGATCGGCGTGGCGCAGAAAACCGTTATGTGCCGCAACCAGGCGGGCCTTGCGCTGTACCTCGACATCCTGCTGCGGATCAAGCCCGGCCTCGTCCAGCCAGCCGGCCTCGACCAGTCGCTGCAGGCTGATCAGCCGGGTATTGCCGGCATGCACCGAGGAGCACTGGTAAGGTGACAGGTCACTGTGCGTCGGGCCAAGCGGCAACATCTGCCACAGGCTGACGTTGCAATCCGCAAGGAATTCGACAAAACGCCAGGCTTCCATACCCAGTTCGCCATTGCCAACACTGCCTGGCAGAGAAGTCGGGTGCAGGAGTATACCGGCACGCCGACGTTCAAAAGGATTCATACTCCCCCGCCTCCCTGCGGTTCAGTCTCGCGCCTGACCGTGACGCATGACTCCACCCAGGGTGGGTTTTCCGGAACCCCGTGCAAAGGTGTGCGCAAGATACTCCGGCGCTTCCTGCCCGATCAGCTGATACAGGTTGGAAAGATGCATACGGAACAGGCTTTCAAAATCGCTGACCGAGTCGGCCGGGTTATAGTCACCGAACCACCAGAACCAGTCGGAGCCTTCACAAATTGCCAGCTGAAGTTCTGCCGCAACGATCTGCTCGCTGTCCAGCTTGCCGGAAGCACAGGCCGTGTCGAAGGCACGCTTGGCATCGCCCAGCATATCCCAGCCACGGTTCTTGTCACGGTCACCGATCCAGGTGGAAAAGGTCCCGTACACCCAGGAGCCACTCACCATTGTGGACAGGGCGTCAATCTCGACACCGTCATCGAGACACTCGGTGAAGGTCGATAACCTCAGTGTGGGGTGCACCGCCAGCGTCTTGTACAGTGCGCGTAAAAAATAGTAGCCATTCTCCGGGAAATGCTCCCAGGCATTTTCGCCGTCGAGGATAATCGGCAGCGCCAGCTTGCGTCCGGCATTAGCCTCGGCAATTTCTTCCAGGTGATGAACAAAGTTGGCCACTGCGTCATCGGCGTGCCAGGTGGAATATTCGAAACCGATCTTGTCTGAAAGCTGGTCGTCGCGAAAGAAACACGTCAGTTTGCCCTTCCCGGTCCGGTAGCCTTTCAATACGGCATCCGCCGCGCCTGCGGCCTCATCGCCGTCACTCTCACGCAGGCTGTTGCGCAGCACGGTTTCCCCGCTGGCTGACCAGCGAAAACCGTGTTTCTCAAGCAACGCCAGTGTCGGCCTGCTCACACTGCCTTCTGACGGCCAGCAACCCGTCGGCTTACGCTGGAAATATTGTTCAAAAACGTTTAGCCCTTCACGAATATGCCAGTTGACCCGCTCCTCACCACCCGGATAAGCACCCAGTTCC
This sequence comes from Thiogranum sp., assembly GCF_058323355.1. Classification (NCBI taxonomy): domain Bacteria; kingdom Pseudomonadati; phylum Pseudomonadota; class Gammaproteobacteria; order Chromatiales; family Ectothiorhodospiraceae; genus Thiogranum; species Thiogranum sp. The sequence continues at coordinate 29,310 of NZ_JBTTIO010000002.1, read as the reverse complement.
GGCAGCCCGGTATCCGGCATGGCCTCCCTGGCGCTGCTGATATCGAGAAGCAACGGCATAATAGGATGCGCATAGGGTGTCATGGACAGCTCGACCTGGCCGCGATCGGCCAGCAGGGCATAGCGCTCAATCACGCCGGACAACAACTCACCGATCAACACCAGTAATTCACGCCGGTCGTGAAGAGAGAAATTATTTCCCTGCTCCTGCCAGCGCTGCACGCGAATATCGTCACGACGTACTGTTTCTGCCATCCAGCCCAGGTGGTACCAGAACACCAGGTCGGAAAGAAACTGGTCGCCGACATAAACCATATCATCGAAGTGCCTGGAAAAATGATCGGCCAGGCTGGCAAGACGTTTGTAGGCCGGGAAACGGTCAATGACGCGCGTACGGTTAACGCGCAGACAATTGTTGACCAGCTCGGCACGCTGCTGGATGTGTGACGGCAACACGGGCGTGACCAGCGCGGCCAGCAAAGGGTCGCGGATGGCCTTGTGGTCACGCAGGTAACCGCTCACCTGCGCGGCGTAGTCATCGAGCTGCTCCAGCAGTACAGGTGCAAAATTGACAACCGCCCTGGCGCCAGGCACGGCCTCGATGTGTGCAGCCATATCGACATAGTCTTTTATGGCGTGCAGGTAGGTCCAGGGTAATTTGTATTCGCCACTGATGAGGTCACAGTACTGTGGCTGGTGCATATGCCAGCACAACACCACGCGCAACCCGTCTCCGTCTCTAGCGGACATGGTGCAGTTCCTGGCCCAGCATTTCCGGCGTCACCAGCACCACGCCACCCGGCGTCACATAAAAGCGCTCTGCATCCGCCGCCGCGTCCTCGCCGATCACCGTGCCTTCCGGGATGCAGCACCCCTTGTCGATGACGGCATTACGTATTCTGCAGCTGCGTTCGACCAGTACATTGGGCAATACCACTGCATGCTCCAGCACCGAAAAAGAATCGACACGGACGTTGGAAAACAGCAACGAATGCCGCACCGTCGCACCGGAAATAACGCAACCGCCGGATACCATGGAATCAACAGCCATGCCGCGCCGGTCATCATCGTCAAACACGAATTTGGCCGGCGGCATCTGTTCCTGGTAGGTCCAGATCGGCCAGTCCTTGTCATACAGGTTCAGTTCAGGCACTACACCGATCAGCTCCAGGTTGGCCGACCAGAAGGCATCGACCGTCCCTACATCCCGCCAGTAGGCCTGACGACCGCTCTGCGCATCACGGAACGGGTAACTGAACACACGATACTGCTTGATGATATCGGGGATAATATCCTGCCCGAAGTCGTGGTTCGAATACGGCTTGTCGGCGTCCTTGATCAGCTGTTCAAACAGGAAATCCGTATTGAAAACATAGATCCCCATCGACGCCAGCGCCTTGCCCGGCTCGCCGGGCAAGGGCGTCGGCTGCCCGGGCTTCTCGTCAAACCTGAGCACCCTGCCATCCCCGTCGACCGTCATCACGCCGAAAGCGGTGGCTGTTTCCAGGTCGACTTCCAGGCACCCCACCGTCATGTCCGCGGAATTCTCGACGTGTTGCGCAATCATCGGGCCATAATCCATTTTGTAAATATGATCACCCGCCAGGATGAGTATATATTCAGGATTATGACTGCGAATGATGTCAAGGTTCTGGTAAATCGCATCGGCTGTACCGGCATACCAGGATGACTCGATACGTTGCTGTGCCGGCAGCAACTCGACAAACTCACCGAACTCGCCACGCAGGAAACTCCAGCCCCGCTGCAGATGCTGCAACAGGGAGTGCGCCTTGTACTGGGTCAGCACACCGACACGGCGTATGCCCGAATTGAGACAATTGGAAAGCGGGAAATCGATAATGCGGAACTTGCCGCCGAAGGGCACGGCCGGCTTGGCGCGCCACAGGGTCAGTTGTTTGAGGCGTGAGCCTCGCCCCCCGGCCAGAATCAGTGCCAGCGTATCGCGCGTCAGGCGGCTGACGAAACGCGGCGTGGAAACAGCATCCATTTAATTCCTCCGAACCGGCTAAACAGGATTATGGCTATGGTACCATCTGTACAGCCCACGGAAAGCCAAACAGGTTTTATGAACAGAGACACCCGGTCTATGGCGTCGAAAGCCAATCCTGCTGCCGCAGACGCACCTCCTCTCCCCGAAGCGTTGCAACGCATTATTGACGCGCGGCACCACGACCCCTTCGAGGTGCTGGGACGGCACGATGAGGATGGGCAGACTGTCGTACGCGCCTTCATTCCCGGGTGCGAGGAAGTCCACCTGCACGATTCCGCTGCCTCGCTGCAACGTATCGAGGGCACCGACCTGTTCGAATGGCGCGGCGACGGCCACAACCTGCCACAACACTATCGACTGACATGGACCGACAAGGACGGTGTCGAATGGTCGGAATATGACCCCTACTGTTTCCCGACACAGATCGGCGACCTCGACCTGCACTGGTTTGCTGAAGGGCGACACCTGCACGCCTACCGCTTTCTTGGCGCGAACTTCCGTGAAATCGATGGTATCGACGGTGTACTGTTTGCCGTGTGGGCTCCCAACGCCGAACGTATCAGCGTGGTCGGTGACTGGAACCACTGGGACGGACGCCGCCACCCGATGCGGGTGCGCGGCGGCAGCGGTGTCTGGGAGTTATTCATTCCCGGCGTCAGCGCCCACAGCTACTACAAATTCGAGATCCGCAACCGGGAACACGGCACCATCCACATCAAAAGCGACCCCTACGGCAAGGCTTTTGAATTACGCCCGGGAAATTCCTCTGTTGCCATGCGCCCCGCTGAACACCGCTGGCAGGACCAGACCTGGATGGAAGCCCGGCGCAGCAACGACTGGCTGCACACGCCAATGTCGATCTACGAAGTCCACCTGGGATCCTGGCAACGCGACCGGCAGGGCCAGTTCCTCAACTACCGTGAACTGGCTGAACGGCTGGTCAAGTGGGTCAGTGAACTGGGTTTCACCCATATTGAACTGCTGCCCGTCACCGAGCACCCTTTTGATGCCTCCTGGGGGTATCAGACCACCGGCTATTTTGCCGCCACCAGCCGTTTCGGCAGTGCCGAGGATTTTTGCTGGTTCGTCGATTACTGTCACCAGCACGGTATCGGCGTACTGCTCGACTGGGCACCAGGACACTTCCCCAAAGACGACTGGGCGCTGGCGCGCTTCGACGGCAGCCCGTTGTACGAACACGAAGACCCGCGCCGTGGTGAACACCGCGACTGGGGCACACTGATCTTCAATTATGGCCGCAACGAAGTGCGTAATTTCCTGTTGTCGAGTGCTGTCTTCTGGCTGGAGGAAATGCATATCGACGGACTGCGCGTCGATGCCGTGGCCTCCATGCTCTACCTCGACTATTCACGCGATCCCGGTGACTGGATACCCAACGAATACGGCGGCCGCGAAAACCTCGAAGCCATTCACTTCCTGCGCCACCTGAATGAAATCACCCACAGCGAACAGCCCGGCAGCATTGTCATTGCCGAGGAATCCACCGCCTGGCCGCAGGTGACGCGACCGGTGGATGTCGGCGGTCTTGGCTTCAGCATGAAGTGGACCATGGGCTGGATGCACGACACGCTGCAATACATGAGCAAGGAGCCGGTACACCGCAAGTTCCACCACAACCAGCTCACCTTCGGCCTGTTGTACGCCTTCAATGAAAACTTCGTACTGCCCTTCTCGCACGATGAAGTCGTGCACGGCAAGGGCTCAATGCTGGACAAGATGCCCGGCGACAGCTGGCAGCGTTTCGCCAACCTGCGACTCCTGTACACCTTCATGTATACCTACCCCGGCAAAAAACTGCTGTTCATGGGCAGTGAATTCGGCCAGTACGCCGAATGGAACGCCGAAGCAGAACTCGACTGGCAGCTGCTGGAAGATGCGCGCCACGCCGGTCTCAAACAACTGCTTGGCGACCTCAACCGCCTGTACCGTTACCAGCCTGCACTGCATCAATACGATTTCGAAGCCGAGGGGTTCCGCTGGATCGACTGTAACGATGCCGACCGCTCTCTGCTCAGTTACGCACGACGCAGCGACGGGCAACTCTCTGTGGCCCTGATGAATTTCACGCCCGTGCCACACCAGCGCTTTCGGCTTGGCGTGCCCGAGCACGGCAACTACCACCTGGCGCTGAACTCCGACGCAGGCTTCTACAGCGGCAGTGACATGCCGGTGCACAGTGATTACCAGAGTGAATCCGTACCCTGGATGAACCAGCCTGTCTCGATTGTTGTCGATATTCCACCACTGGCGGGACTGATTCTGCTGAAAAGCTGACAGCCAGCGTCTTTTCATTATACTTGGGTGCTATAACAGGAACACAAGGACGGGGTACACAACGCATGGCATACATGGCGAGGGCCGCACAAATACTGACCCTCATACTGTCGCTGAACTGGCACAGTATTTCACATTCTCAGGACAGCCCGCCATTAGAGTTTGGCGTGTTTCCTTTTCTCCCGCCCGCACAACTGGAAGACCTTTATGTTCCTGTGGCCATTGACCTGTCCCGGGCAATCGGGCGCCCGGTGCAGTTCCGTACCCGACCAAGCTTTGCTGAATTTGATGAGGAGATTGCGCAACAAACCTATGACCTGATTTATGCACAACCCTTTTCCTACGCACGCCTGGCGCGCCGCAACGGGTATGAAGCGATCGTCCGCACACAAACCTCTATCAGGGCTTTTTTTGTTACCAGCGAAAACTCACCGGTCAAAACCGTAGATGACCTGCGCGGCAGGATACTGGCGACACCACCGGCCAGTGCAGCCGTCACCCTGCTGGCTCGCCAGTTGCTGGTGGATCACCGTCTGAAGCCCGGCAGTGATGTCAAAATTGACAACCGGAGCAGTCACCTCTCCTGCATACGGCAAGTCAGAATTGGCAAGGCCGATGCCTGTGTAACAGCAAATCAACCGCTGAGACTGTTCGAAATAAAAAGCGGCACACAACTTCGCATAATCACTAAAAGCAAACCGATACCGGCCCCGACATACGCCATACACCGGCGGGTCGATCGTGCGACCCGTGATAAACTGGTGCAACGTATTCTGCACTGGCATCGAAACGAAGCGGGGAAACGGATACTGAAACACCTCCATCATGGCTCTTACATTCCCAGTGTTGACAGCGACTACGACCCGCTGCGCGAGATCCTGGACACAATAAAAACAACGGCGCCCACAGCAGTTCCGGAACAATCATCCCGATAAGAATGTTTCCCACTATCTGCGCCATACGGACCTGACCGGTGAGAATCTCGCTGAAATACCGCATCGCGGGAATGATCTTTGTACTGGAAGCCGTGATGATGGCTGTCGTGCTCTGGGCTACGCTGGGTTACACCATTGACAATTCAGTCCGGCAGATCGAATCCGCCCGACAGGTCACGCTCAATATTGTCAGCAGCATTGCGCGGGTAGCGCTGTTGTACGAGGACTATGACAATATCCAGGGCTATGTCGAGGAACTGCCCCGCAATGCGGAAATACTCACAGCCATGCTGGTTGATGACCGCAACATTATCGTGGCCAGCAGCAACCTTTCCGATATCGGCAAATCACTGCCTGCGCTGGAAGACAGTGACATCACCAGCTGGAAAGTCATGCAAATCAGCAACCCGGCCGGCATACTGGGCAAACTGGCCGTCCAGTTCTCGGACGAGGAAACGAATGCCATCCATCGTCGTGCATTTACCCACGGCGCACTCATTGCCATCACGGGCATGAGTATCATCGCCATTATCAGCATCGGCTTCGGGCACCTGTTAACGCGGCGGCTGGGCACTGTGGTGCATGCCGCCGAGCAGGTTGCGGCGGGCAACTACGATGTCAGAACCGGGTTGTCCAGCCGCGATGAAGTCGGCCAGGTTGGCCGGGCGTTTGATACCATGGCGGAGGTTATCGCGGCTGAAAAACGCTCACTGTCCAGGGCCAATGAGGTACTGGAGCAGCGTGTTGAAGAACGCACCCGGAAGTTGCAGGAAGCCAACAAGGAATACGAAGCCTTCGCCTACGCCGTGTCACACGATCTGCGCTCCCCGCTGCGCAGCATGAACGGTTTTTCCGAAATCCTGCTGGAAGATTACGCGGATACGCTTGACAATACAGCAAAAAACCATCTGCAACGTATCAAGAACAGTACGCTCAGAATGAGCCAGCTCATTGATGACCTGCTGACTCTGTCACGCGTCAACCGCGCTGACATCAGTCACCAGGAAATAGACCTGAGCGCCATCTGCCAGGAGGTTGTCGATGAGCTGAGATCACAGGCGCCAGAGCATGACATACAGGTCGACATCGAAGCCGGCATGACCGCAAAGGGAGATCCACGACTGATCCACGACGCAATGATGAACCTGATTGGAAATTCCTGGAAATTTACCGGGAAAACACCACAGGCCCGTATCCGCATCAGTACCGAAAAGCTCGACGGGCGTACGGTATACAAGGTGGAAGACAATGGCACCGGCTTCGATGAAAACTATGCCGACAAGCTTTTCATTCCCTTCCAGCGCTTACATTCCGACCAGGATTTCCCCGGTACGGGAATCGGCCTGTCGACGGTACTTCGCGTCATCAAGCGCCATCACGGTAAGATCTGGGCAGAGAGCAGATCCGGCGCAGGCGCGATATTCCGTTTCACCCTGGGCGAAGACTGACATCGTCCTGACGCCAATATCTCGTCGTTCGCCTGCACTTGCATTTTGTATCCGCTGGACGTATTTAATAGATACAGGTTCATCGGATGTGTCCAACGGAGGGTCGCCGAGTGCCCCAGATACGAGAAGCCGCAGTAGCCGGTATGTTTTACCCCGACGACCCGTTGTTGTTACAACAACAGGTAGAGGGGTTACTGGCGCGTGAAGCACCAGTGAAAATACGCCCCAAGGCGCTCGTTGTTCCGCACGCAGGGTACGTCTACTCAGGCCCGGTCGCGGCCAGCGCCTACTCGCTGTTACCCGCTTACCGGGACAGCATCCGGCGGGTCGTTCTGCTGGGTCCGGCGCACCGCGTGCCGTTTACCGGCATTGCCGCCAGCAGTGCACAATATTTCTCCACACCACTGGGTATGATGCGGGTTGACCAGCAAGCCATGGACAGCATCCTCACCAAACCCCAGGTTCGCGTACTGGACGAAGCGCACCAGGATGAACACAGTCTCGAAGTGCAACTGCCGTTTCTGCAAACGGTGTTGAATAAAGATGTCGGGCTGGTACCACTGCTGGTGGGGGACGCCCGTCCGCAGGATGTCGCCGACATTATCGAAACACTCTGGGACGGCCCTGAAACCCTGATTCTGATAAGCTCCGACCTGAGTCACTACCATGACTATCACACCGCCCGGCACCTGGACCAGGCAACGTCCATGGCCATCGAACAACTCAACCCTGATGCCATCGATTACCCGCAGGCCTGTGGACGTACGCCACTCAATGGTTTGCTGTTTGCGGCACGGCACCACAAACTTCACGCCAGGGTACTGGATGTTCGCAACTCGGGCGACACCGCCGGCAGCCGTGACCGGGTGGTCGGCTATGGCGCCTATGCCTTTGCGTGATTGATCCAGGCATGCTGTCCGATACCCAACGCAGGCAACTGCTCGACATCGCCTGGCAATCAGTGCGGCATGGGCTGACCCGGGGAAACCCGCTGCAGGTGGATTCATCCACCCTCGATGAAACATTGTCCGCTCCCGGCGCCAGTTTCGTCACCCTGCATCGCCACGGCCAGCTTCGCGGCTGTATCGGCAGCCTTGAACCCCGCCAGCCACTGGCGGTCGATGTGGCGCAAAACGCCTTCTCCGCTGCCTTTCGCGACCCACGGTTTCCGCCACTGACGCAGCAGGAGCTGCAAGGTCTGACACTGGATATTTCTGTTCTCGGCACACCCGAAGCCCTGACATTCTCATCCGAACAGGATTTGTTGCGTCAGCTGCGCCCGGGTATCGACGGCCTTATCCTTGAACAGGGGGCGCGGCGCGGCACCTTTCTGCCCTCGGTATGGGAATCACTGCCACAACCGGCCGATTTCCTTAACCAACTGAAACTCAAGGCGGGACTACCCGCACATTACTGGTCGGATGACATCAGGGTATGGCGCTACAGTACGGAGAGTTTTGGCGACGATTCCTGATCGGGGCAATCGCTAGCGTCGTGCAAATACACAACGCCCTCTTGAACCGGGAAGACAGCTACGCTCATCGATCCAGATGGCGTTATCCAGCACGGCTCCACTCAGATCCGCACCCTCGATCACCGCGCCGGTGAGATTGGCATAGGCCAGATTGGCTCCAACCAGGCGGGCAGCACGCAGGTTGGCGCCACGCAAGGTCGCACCAAACAGGCTGGCGTGAGACAGGTTTGCCCGTTCAAGGTTGGCAAGGTCGAAACTGGCATACTCGAGCGTGGCGCCGCTCAGGTTAGCCCGGGACAGTTGCGCCAGTTCCAGTTTCGCATTACCCAGTTTCGCACCGACCAGATCAGCCCCGTCAAGCTTTACCCCGGAAAGATTGCAATGCTTCCAGTTCACACCGGGGCGGGGCCTGGAACTGCAATCCGGGGGCACATCCTCGGGTTGTGCCTTTTCCAGCAGGAAACTGACCGCTAAACCGATGAGTACCAGGACGGTAAAAAATACCGGATAACGATATAACTTGCCGTTGCGGTGAGCCGCATGCGCCACCTTGTATTTCAACTGTCGGTGACGCAGGGCGGCGTCACTTTCACCACGCCGCCGCTCCTGCCCGCTGCGCCGTTCCCTGACCGCCTCGGGAACATCGGGATCACGGTCACGACGGTCGCCCGGGGTACGTTCATCTTCGCGCATCCGCGCTATCAGCAATAACTGGCGATTCTCTTCCGTAGGCGGCAATTTCATGACCTCCGGAATCAGCTCGGGATAATCGCCCATGGCAGCCCACTCACCGCCTTCCGGCTTCAGTTCGTCTGTGTCACGGATACGCCCCAGCAGGATATATCGACTGATCTGGCGGTCCGGGTAGGGCCCCCGCACCACCCTGTTGCGGCGCGTAAACCACAGTACCCGCCTGATCCTGTCTGTACTCATGATGCCCCTTTTCCGTTATCCCGCTTTGCGTTCACTTCATGGCCTGAATGATGCAGTATAGATGCCAGTTTTACGCCACAGGGCCAGACAGCATGGAAACACCGGGGCCAACATCCGCCTCACCGCCAGTATCCGCTACAGGTGCCGCGGCTGCGGCTGTTCGCTGGCAGGTCGGCCAGCTGCTACAGGCGACTGTTGCGGAAAATATTGCCGGCAGGATTCTGCTCTCTATCGGTAATCGGCAGGTCAGCAGCGAGACTTCACTGCCTCTCGTAAAAGGCCAGCAGCTGACGGTTCAGGTTCGCAGCCTGGGGGACTTTCCCCTGTTGCGCATTACCTCGGGCCCGGTCACTCCACCACTGGCACAGGCTATCCGCACCCTGCTCCCACAGCAGGACAGCATGGTACCGTTACTGGCCAGCCTCACCCGGCTGGCGCAAGCGCAGCAACCACCCGTTCCACCGCTGATACGTGAGTTGATCCGTGCCATGGTGGGTAATTTGCCGGACATCACGGCAGCCACCCGCCCGCACACCTTGCGTAGCGCTATCGAACGCTCATCCGGCCTGTTGCTGGAACGCAAGCTGGCACAGCAAGCCACGCCGGCTGGCGGGAAGACAGCAAATCCCGCACCACTGGCCGCCATTGAGAAAGACTTCAAGGCCAACCTGCTGCAACTGATCGATCGCCTGAGAAACTGGCCAGGCAGCGCGCCTGCGCCCAGGCCAGCGGGCGCGGCAAACCTGCCGCCAACGGCCACGCCGGCAGGTCATCCTGCACCGGCAACGCCAGCTGTGTCACGGACACTGACCCGGACAGCACCTCGCCCTGCTACAGTGTCCCGCAGCGACAACAGTCCTGCCGCAAACTCCGTGCTGACGCGTGGCAACAGTCCCGGCAATCCTCAACAAACCACATCGAATAGCGGCGCTGAACAACTGCAGCGTGCCGTACAGGCGGGCACACGAGTCCCTGTGCCCGGCGCACAACCGGCATCGACGCTTGCCCCGGCAACCGCGACAGCCACCACGCCAGCCCCCGCCGGCACAAACCCTGCCCCACTGTCCACGACCCTGCCCGGCACTGCACCCCCCCCCTTCCCGGGTACCGCTCCGGCACCCCAGGCGGCTGCCCAGGCAACCATCGACCTGGCCAATCGCATCGGTAACCTGCGTACCGACCTGCTGCAGCAGACAGAAGCCGCACTGGCCCGCGTGCAGTTACACCAGCTGGCCAGCAGCCAGCCGCGTGACACCGACCGCAGCCTGTTTGAATGGCTTTTTGAACTGCCTGTACGACGCGGTGAAGACATTGACCTGTGGGCGATGCGCTTTACCCGGGAGAAACCGGCGTCCGGCTCACGAAAACAGAACGCGCAACACAGGTGGTCTGTACAACTGGCATTCGATCTGCCGGGACTGGGGCCGGTACAGGCACAGGTCACGCTGCACGGTGAACGTGTATCGACCCGTTTCTGGACCGGGGATGAAAGTGCATTACCCCTGTTCCGTGAAAACCTTCAGTCGTTACAAAAAATGTTTGGCGACGCGGGACTGGAAGTCGGGGAACTGGACTGTGTAGCCGGGCCTATGCCTTCCGATGCCGAGACGCCATCACTGATCAGGGACAAGGCATGAGCCAGCAAAACAAACCTGTACCACTGGCTGTTGCACTGGAATATGACGGCGACAGTGCGCCACGCGTGACGGCAAAAGGCCGCGACCTGCTGGCCGGGAAAATCCTGGAGATTGCCCGCCAACATGGCATACCCATACAGGAAAACCAGCCACTGGCCTCTGTACTCGCCAACATTGAACTGGGTGAAGAAGTACCGGAATCGCTGTACCTGGCGGTCGCCCAGGTTATCGCCTTCGCTTACTACCTGTCAGGGAAAGTACCGGAAGAAGCGGGTACGAAATAACCGTTTTCAGGCCGCGCCACGCTGCATCATAACCAGCAACTCGGCTTCGCCACGCGTCAGACCACAGGTATCCACCAGTTCCTCGATATTGGCGCCGTTGTTGACCAGCTGACTGGCCTGGTTGTAGGGGCGGCTGCCGACGGCGCGCATTTCCAGTCCGTTCTGGCGTTCAATAATGCGCTGCATCTGGTGTTCCAGCCGCAACACATGTTCACCCGCACCCACAGATGCATTACACAATGCCGCCAGTTCCTGCTCCAGCTGATGAATACGTTCACGGGCACTGGCGTGTTGATCGCGGATTTCTGTCTGTTCGTTTCTGAGTTGAAACACCGTGATAACCTGAAGCGATATACAGCCCAGCAGGCCGACGACCAGGAATGAAAGAATCAGGGTTGTCATCGCGTCACCTCAGGCATACTCATCGATTCGGGAACCATCGTCCTTGCGCGGCTTGCGTTGCTCCTGTCGTTCCCTGCGTTCAGCATCCGGCTTGCGTCGTGGAGCCTTGTTACTCTCACCCGGCCGCGAGCCTGGCTGTCCTGGCAGGATACGGTAGGCTGGTGGCAGGCTCCCGATATCACCCATGTCAGCATGTCCGCGAAAACCACCGGCATCAACCAGTCAGAGACTGGCCAGCTCGTCCCACTCTTCGTCGGTGAGCAGTTTGTTCAGGTCAACCAGGATCAGCAGTTCATTATCGCGACTGGTGACCCCCTGGATATAATTGGCGCTTTCGTCGCTGCCGACATTCGGTGCGGACTCGACCTCGGACGTTGCGACATCAACCACCTCGGCCACACAGTCGACCAGGATGCCTACGACATGCCGGTTGGTCTCGATAATCACAATACGGGTCGAGTCGGTCATGTCGGAGGTAGCCAGGCCCAGGCGGATACGGGTGTCGATAACCGTCACAACATTGCCGCGCAGATTAATAATACCGAGCACATAATGTGGCGCGCCGGGTACCGGTGCGATCTCCGACACACGCAGGACTTCCTGTACCTGCATGACGTTGATGCCATAGGTCTCATCCGCCAGGCGGAATGTAACCCATTGAACTATCTCGTCTTTAGATTTATCTTTAGCAACTGCGTTGGACATGTCCGAACCTCATTGGTGTTTGATCGTAACCGTGAAGGGCCGTCAATATTCGGGCGCCATCAGCTCTGTCATGTAAAAATGCAGGTTTCATGCCATCCCATCGGCAAGCTGCCGGGCCAGCTCATCGATATCCAGCAGGGCGCACATCCGTTCAATCACCGTGCCGGCCAGCCATCGTCGTTTGCCGGCCGCTGTACGCCATTTCACCTGCGTGGATTCCAGTTCGATGACATCGCCGATGCTTGAGCAGGCCAGTGACCAGCGCCCCTCGTCAATCACCACCAGGTGCGACGCGCGCGCGCTGCTGTCTTCACCGAGCCGTGCGACACGATCCTGCGGCAATACGAAACGCGCCGTATCGACCACTTTCGACTGCACACCCTGGTAGGGGGTCACACCGAGGAACAGGGCGGAATGCCCCGGCATTTGGGTCAGTTCGTGTTCATTCGGCACAACGCCCTTGAGCTTTGCCAGGGGTACAGCCAGTGTCAGCCCGGCCACTTCGAACAACAACGCCTGGAAGCGTGCTTGCGCCCATTCGGGGACACCGTCAGCGCGTAATTCAGGTTCTGCTTCCAACACCGGTGGCGCAGTGATTTCAACAGGCGCCACGATTTCCGTTTTCGTCTGAACCTCAACAGCTTGCCCGGGCGGTACCTGCGCATCGCCCAGCAATGCGTCGAGGTAAGCGCCCAGTGCCAGTTGCTGCGCCAGCAATGCATCGCCTCTGGTATCGGTTTTCACTGCGATGCCACCTTTGCCAGTGGCTCTGGCGTGACTTGCAACCAGCGCACCAGTGAGGCGTAGGCTTCCGTACCGCGCGCGGACGGATTATGGAGATTGACAGGCACACCCGCACGGCTGGCTTCGCGGAACTGGGTATCGACCGGAATAACACGTGACCACAGGTGGTCACCATACTGGTCACGCATGGCACGCAAGGCATCCGTCGAGGCGCGTGTACGCCGGTCAAAAAAAGTTGGAATGATAGTATAGGCCAGCTTCCCGCCTCGCGCCCTGCCGATCATCTGCAATGTGTGCAGCATGCGCTCCAGCCCCTTCAGCGCGAGAAATTCAGTCTGCACCGGGATCAGTAATTGCTGGCAGGCAGCCAGTGCATTCACCATCAGAATGCCCAGCATCGGTGGGCAATCCATCAGCACATAGTCAAAACGGTCGGCCAGACGCCTGAGCGTTTCGGATATCACCAGCCCCATACCGTCACGGGCACCGAGTTGTCGATCCAGCGTTGCCATGGCGGTAGATGCCGGCATCAGTGTCATGCCATCAACACCGGTGGGATGCAACAGACTGTCCAGTGAATCAACTGTCCTGCCACCGGCCTTGCTGTTGAACAATGTATACACACTGCCTTCGACAGTATCCGGGTCGAACCGGAAATAGGCGGTCAGTGAACCTTGCGGATCGAGATCCATCAACAGCACGCGTTTGCCCTGCTGCGCCAGCAGTCCGCCAATACTCACCGCAGTGGTGGTTTTCCCGACACCGCCCTTCTGGTTGGAAACCGTCCACACGATCATGGCAGCCGACCCGCATCACGCTCCGCCTGCAGGTGCTCCATACCCTGGCTGACACGTGGATCGGCACCGGACATGATGACCAGCACCACGCGACGGTTGCGCGCCCGGCCTTCCGCTGTGTCATTACTGGCTATCGGCCGGTATTCACCATAACCGATAGCCGCCATACGTTCCGGCTTTACACCGAGACGGGTAAATAAATGCACCACGCTGGCAGCCCGGGCTGCCGAGAGTTCCCAGTTGGAACGGAACTCGAAGTTGTCGATGGGGACGTTATCCGTAAAACCTTCGACGTGAATCGTGTTGTTCAAAGGCGCAAGCTTTTCTGCCAGCTTGCGTAACACCGGCTGTGAAGCGGATGACAGTTCTGCATGCCCCGAGCCGAACAGGATACTCGACTTGATCTCCACCTCGATCCAGCGCTTGTCACGCCGTACATCGATCAGGCCGGCATCAACCAGGTCGGACATGGCTTTCTCGATGGAGTCGGCCAGTGCTTGCGAGGCAGCATCGATCTCATCCTCCTGACCTGCCACTTTCTCTTCAGCCTCGCGTGCTGCCTTGTCACGGTCTTCCTTCAGTTTCTTTTCCAGTTTTTCGCGTATAACATGCTCCGGCAACGGAATTCTGAACAACTCGATGATCGGCTTGTTACGGTCCAGAGGCGTTTCGGATTGCAGGGGCGAACGTAACAACTCGCCGACCTGTATCGGCTCCAGGCTGCGTGTTGGATCGGAAAATGCCGCAACCATCGAGTCTGACAGGACACGGTACTTGCCTTCGTTAACCGATGAGATAGAGTACATGACCACGAAAAAGGCGAACAGCAGGGTAATAAAATCCGCATAGGAAACCAGCCACCGTTCGTGGTTCTCATGTTCCTCTACGCGTTTCCTTCTTGCCATGCGTCGTGTCTCGCGGTAATCGTAACCTGACCCGGGATTCATCTTTCCCGGCACCCGTTACAGATAGTACCCCTGCAACTTGGTTTCGATGTTGCGTGGATTCTCACCCTCGGCGATGGAGATCACACCTTCCACAATCATTTCACGGAACTGGCTCTGGGCATGGACCTGGCTCTTCAGCTTGTTGGCCATGGGGAGAAATAGCAGGTTGGCAAAACCCACGCCGTAAATGGTGGCAACAAATGCCGTCGCAATGCCACCTCCCAGCTTTGAGGGGTCGGCCAGATTATTCATAACATGAATCAGACCCATCACGGCGCCGATAATACCAATGGTAGGACTGTAACCCCCCATGCCATCGAAGACCCTGGCGGCCTGTGTATCCTGGTGTTCCTTGCTGTCGATTTCCACTTCAAGGATTGAACGGATCACTTCCGGTTCACTGCCGTCGACCAGCAGCTGCAGTCCCTTGCGGGCAAACTCGTCCGGCTCTTCCTCGGCAATCGCCTCCAGACCCAGCAGACCTTCGCGGCGGGCGATATTACTCCAGTTGACGATCTTTTCCGCGGCTTCCTCGGGTTGCAGTTTCACCGGGAAAAGAACCCACAGGGAGATTTTCATGGCACGAACAAAGGTACGGATAGGGGTCTGCACCATGACCGCACCCAGCGTGCCGCCGGCAACGATAACGAATGCAGTCAACTGTACCAGTGAAGACATGTGCCCGCCTTCCAGCACATTGCCGCCGAGTATGGCCACCAGTGCCAGCAGCAGGCCGGTGAGTGTCAGGATATCCATGACCTAGCGACCCACCGCCTGTATAAGACCGGGCCCGATATCATGCAACGCCATCACCTGGTCGCTCAGCCCGGCCTCGGCCACAGCCATTGGCATGCCATAAATCACGCTGGTCGCCTCGTCCTGGCTCCAGATTGTAGAGCCTTGCCCCTTGAGCGTACGGGCACCCTCTCGACCATCCGCGCCCATGCCGGTCAGGACAACACCAAGCGCCTTTCCGCCAAACACCCTGGCAACAGAATCAAACGTTACGTCAGCGCAGGGCTTGTAGTGTAAATCCGCACGACCGTCACCGATCACTACCCGGACTTCACCCGCTGTCTGCCTGAATGTCATCTGCCGGCCGCCCGGCGCAATCAGCACCTGGCCCGCACATATGATGTCACCGTCCTGCGCCTCTTTTACCGAAACGGCACACTGCTGATCGAGCCGTGAAGCAAACGCCGGTGTAAAACTCGCCGGCATGTGCTGGACAACCACTACCGGCAGGCGGAAGTCGGCAGGCAGTTTAGTGAGCACCTGTGCCAGCGCAACCGGACCACCGGTGGAACTGGCAATTGCCACGACCTGGAATCTGCCGCGACGTACAGGGGCCGGAGCACGGGCTGCGGCCGCCGGCGCAGCAGCAGGCCGGGATCGTGCGACACGCGGCGATGAGCGGACCGCCCTTGCCGGTGACCCCTGTTTTGCCACATCGTGAATGCGCCGGCACAACAGCAACTTCGCCTGGTCACGGTCCCTGGCGATATCTTCAAAGCGCTTGGGGAGAAAATCGACAGCACCGGCTTCCAGCGCATCGAGTGTCGCCTTCGCACCATCGTGCGTCAGCGAGGAGAACATCAATATCGGCAAGGGGCTTGAACGCATGATATGGCGAACGGCCGTAATGCCGTCCATGACCGGCATCTCGATATCCATTGTCACGACATCAGGCTTCAGCGCAGCGACCTGCTCAATGGCCTGCTGGCCATCGGCGGCCGTGCCAACCACCTTCAGCGCGGGGTCTGCCTCGAGTATTTCAACGATGCGCCGGCGGAAAAAGCCGGAATCATCGACAACCAGTACACGCGTTACCATGGACCCTGTCCCTTGAATCCTGCACCGAACGGTGCACAACTGTCATTGATCAATCTGTGTTGCGGCAAAACTGCCCTGTATTCCCTGTAACAGCAGTTCACACCCCATCCCTTTTTACATATGAGTCGAGTAGGCTTTCATTAAACTCGGCACATCGAGTATCAACGCGATACGCCCGTCACCGGTTATCGTCGCGCCGGCAAAACCTGCGAGTCCCTGCAGGAATGCACCCAGCGGTTTGATCACGACTTCTTCCTGACCTACCAGCTGTTCGACAACAAAGCCAACCTTACGGCCACCTACATTGACAACAACCACGTGGTTGACAGTGTCTTCCTGCGGTGCATCGCCGTTCGTTACCAGCCAGTCACGCAGGTAGAACAACGGCATTGCCTTGTCACGAACCATAATAACCAACTGTCCATCGACGATACTGGTGCGCCCGGTATCCAGGTCAAATATTTCATTGACGCTGCCGAGTGGCAAGGCGAACGGCTGGTCACCCAGCTTGACCATCAGGGTCGGCATAATGGCCAGAGTCAGCGGCACGCGAATGGTCAGGCGACTGCCCTTGCCAGGCTCCGAGTCGATTTCCACGCTACCGTTGAGCTGGCCTATGCGGGTCTTGACCACATCCATGCCAACACCCCGGCCGGACACATCGGAGATTTCCTCCTTGGTGGAAAACCCCGCAGCAAATATCAGGTTGTAACATTCCTTGTCATCCAGACGGGCCGCGGAGTCGGCATCCATCATGCCTTTCTCGACCGCCTTGCGGCGTAACAGATCGGCATCCATGCCCTTACCGTCATCCTCGATGGACAACAGGATATGATCGCCTTCCTGTTCGGCGGCCAGCACGACTGTGCCCTGCCTGGCCTTGCCCGCGGCTTCTCGCTCCTCGGGTGTTTCGATACCATGGTCGACTGCGTTACGCACCAGGTGAACCAGTGGGTCGGCCAGCGCCTCGACAAGATTTTTATCGAGATCGGTATCCTCTCCCTGCATTTCCAGGTTGACTTCCTTGTTGAGGCTGCGGGCAAGATCACGAACCACGCGCGGGAAACGGCCGAATACCTTTTTGATGGGCTGCATACGTGTCTTCATCACCGCTTTCTGCAGATCCGCCGTCACCACATCCAGGTTGGCAATCGCCTTGGAAACGTCCTCGTTGGCCAGCGATTCCTTGAGGTTGGAAAGACGGTTGCGGGCCAGCACCAGTTCGCCAACCATGTTCATGATTTCGTCGAGACGACTGGTGTCGACACGCACCGAAGTCTCCGCCTTGCTGGCAGGCGCCCTGGCAGGTTTGGCCTTCACCTGTTTTGCTGCAGGTTTGCTGGCGGCGGCTCCCGGTGCTGCGCCGGTTGATTTCGTCGCATCCGTGGCCACAACAGGTGCTTTGCCGGCACCGTGCAACTGATCCAGCAATGCATCGAACTCCTCTTCCGTGATCTCATCACTCTCCGGTGCGGCTGCTGCGGTATTATCGCTCGCTGCAACACCATCCGACTTGCTCCCGGCGTTCGCCGGCGCAGCAGGACCTTTTCCGTCGCCGTGCAACTGGTCCAGAAGTGCTTCAAATTCTTCTTCGGTGATATCATCACCGCCACCGACACTGGCGCTTTCCCCTGTCGTTGATTGCGTGTCAGCGGCCTGCTCGAGCATTGCCTCGAATTCACTATCGGCCTCGTCACCGGCCGTTACCTCAGCATTCCCCGCAGTGGGAGCTACTGCGGGTTCTGCGGAACCCGCAGGCACGGCAAGCGCTTCCAGCGCGCTGAGCAACGAGGCATCTGCGGGTGTTGGCATCTCACCGCCCTGCACCTCGGCAAACATACTGTTCACGACATCGAGCACCTGCAGAACGGTATCCATCAATTCACCGTCAACAGAACGCTCTCCGTTGCGCAACACGTTAAACACATCCTCGGCGCGGTGGCAGACATCCACCAGGCCATCCAGGCTCAGGAAACTGGCGCCGCCCTTGATGGTATGAAAACTCCGGAACACGCCATTGAGCATGTCCATGTCATCAGGGCTCTGTTCGAGCTCAACCAGTTCCTCGTTGAGACGTTCCAGTATTTCGCCTGCTTCTACCAGAAAGTCCTGCAGAATCTCGTCGTCGGTATCAAGACTCATTTTGCTGTTCCCTCAAAAGCCCAGACTGGACAGTAAATCATCAACTTCATCCTGGCCGGAGACTGATTCGCCACCAGCCTCCACGCCCGGCACCGCAGGGCCGACACCTTGCATCATGTCATTATTACCCTTCGTCTTTCCAACAGACTTCACTTCGGGCTTTGGCTCGCTTTCAACGCCACCAGACAACCGCACCAGTTCAACCAGGTTGTCCTCGACCTCCTGCACCAGGGTTATGACGCGGCGCAGAATCTGCCCGGTAAGATCCTGGAAATCCTGCGCCATCATGATGTCGGACAGTCCCGTATGGATATTCTCGGTACTCTGCGTGGTGATGGTAAGGAATTCGTCGATTTCCTTGCTCATGGCACGAAATTCATTAACGTCCATTTCCTTGTTACGGAAACGGTCCCATTTTTCATGCAGCGTACTGGCACGCAGCTTGAGATCTTCCGAAACCGGCAGGGCATTCTCGACAGCAGTCAGGGTGCGGTTGGCCGAACTCTCGGTCATTTCGATAACATGGTTCAGGCGGGCCTTGGCATCGGGTATATCAGACTCGGCAAGCGACTGCATACGGTCGTCCACAACAAAACTGTTGATCGCATCGTGCAGCTGGCGTGTCATCTTGCCAAGTTCCTGGAACAGGCTCTGCTCACGCATGCGACCCAGTTGTTCGATAATTTTTTCCGCCTGCGTCTCGTTGCCGGATTCCAGTTCATTCACCAGCGCACGGGCATTATCCAGCAGGGATTCGTTTTCCACTTCGCTCACGGCTTCCATGCTGTCACCCTGCTGTTGCTTCGATGCGTTCGAAAATCTTATCGATCTTTTCCTTCAGTGTGACCGCAGTGAATGGTTTGACAACGTAACCATTTACCCCGGCCTGGGCCGCCTCGATAATCTGTTCGCGCTTGGACTCGGCCGTCACCATGAGCACCGGCAGAGACGCCAGCTTCTCGTCCTGGCGTACCGCCTTCAGCAGGTCAATACCTGTCATACCGGGCATATTCCAGTCGGTCACCAGGAAATCGAAGTTACCATTCTGCAACATCGGTAACGCCGTATTGCCGTCATCGGCCTCCTGCGTATTATTGAACCCCAGGTCGCGCAACAGGTTCTTGATGATGCGCCGCATCGTGGAAAAATCATCCACGATGAGAATCTTCATGTCAGTGTCCAAGGGTATTCTCCCATCTCACGCTGTTAGTCATATGCTGTTTCGGCAAGTGCCGGCCTTTCCTGACCATTACTTACCCGTCCACTCTCCCATACGGGCCCTCAGGCGGATCAGTGCCTGGCCATGAATCTGACAGACACGGGACTCGCTCACGCCGAGCACTTCGCCGATTTCCCGCAGGTTCAGTTCTTCGTCGTAATACATGGCCATCACCAGCCGTTCCCGCTCCGGCAGCCCGGAGATCGAATGCGCCAGGGCCTCCTTGAAATCAGACGTTTGCAGGCAGTCGAGTGGTTCGTTACGCGGTTCACCCGAAGACTGCTGCGGAGATTCCTCGCCGTTGATACCGGCATCATCGATGCTGAATACCCGGCACCCCGTTGCATCCTGGAGAATGCGGTGGTATTCGTTCAGGCCGATGCCAAGCTTCTCGGCCACCTCGACATCCCGCGCATCGCGGCCTTCCTCGTTCTCGATGGCGCGCACGGCCTCGGCAACCTGTCTTGCCTTGCGATGTACCGAACGTGGCGTCCAGTCGGTTCGACGGATTTCGTCGAGCATGGAACCCCGGATACGGATACCCGCATAGGTTTCGAAACTGGCCCCCTGTGTGGCGTCGTAGTTGCGGGACGCTTCGAGCAGGCCGATCATCCCGGCCTGTATCAGGTCATCGGCCTGAACACTCGGCGGCAACCGGCTCATCAGGTGGTAGGCAATTCGCTTGACCAGGGCAGCATGCTTGGTGACCAGGTCATCACTGTCAGGATCAGGGGTGGCGACGTACATAGCAGCTCCATTCATACCGGCATCTCCATGTGTCCGTTGTGCGACTGGATAAGACGTTCTACAAAAAACTCCAGGTGTCCCCCGGCAGCACTCGGCACAGGCCATTTATCGGTTTTCTGTGCAAGATTCTTGAAAGCCATCGAAGAACGGCTGCGCGGGTAGGCCTGCACCACGGCACGCTGTTTGCGCACAGCTTTCTTCAGATAGTCATCGTGGGGAACAGCCCCCATAAACTCCAGCGTTACATCGAGGTAACGATCGGTAACCCGTGAAATCTTGTTAAACAATTCCCTTCCCTCCTGGGCACTGTGGGCCTGGTTTGCGAGCACCCGGAAGCGCTGAATGCCATATTCGACGTTCAACACCTTGATGAGCGCATAGGCGTCCGTTATTGATGCAGGTTCATCACAAACCACCACCACAACCTCCTGGGCGGCGCGACTGAAACTGGTAACACTTTCATTAATGCCGGCGGCGGTATCGATAATCAGGATATCGACATCATGGCTCAGTTCGCTGAAGGCCCTGATCAGGCCGGCATTTTCCATGGTGGACAACTCGGACAGGCGTTTCACGCCGGACGAAGCCGGAACCACCATGATCCCCGACGGCCCGGTGATAATCACCTCTTCCAGTGAACGTTCGCCGTCGATGACATGAGAGAGATTCTTGTCAGGATGCAACCCCAGCAACACATCGATGTTGGCGAGGCTGAGGTCGGCATCGAGCAGCATGACCTGTTTGCCTGCATCCGCCAGGGCGACAGCCAGGTTGACCGATACATTGGTCTTGCCTACGCCGCCCTTGCCGCTGGTCACTGCAATCACTCTGACTGGATTCGGTTGTGCCATACGTCGTAACCCGGCTGCCTGATCAACCCGCATTTCAGACATGAACATTTGCCCGGTACCCTCCAAATGTTTCAGCCATTACCGATTCCGGGGGAAGCTCGCGTTCGCCCGCCAGCGCTGTGGCCTGCTGGACAAGCTCGCTGACACGCGCAATCTGCATGTCTTCCGGAACCCGCTGGCCATCGGCAACAAAACGCAGCGGCAGTTGTTGTTCGATGACGGCAGACAGCACACCGCCGAGACTGGCAGCCTCATCGAGCTTGGTGAGAATCGCACCTTCCAGCGGTACACCGGAAAACGCCCGGATGGTTTCATCCAGCACCGAAGGGTGTACCGTGGAAGACAGTACCAGCAGGGTGCGGATCGGCAGGCCGGTATCGGCCAGTGTGGCAAACTGCTCCGTGAGCCGCACATCGCGCTGACTCATGCCGGCGGTGTCGATCAATACCAGGCGTTTGTCCGACAGGCTGTTGAGTGTGGAGCGCAGTTCGTTATGATCGGATGCCACCTGTACCGGGATACCCAGCAGACGGCCGTAGGTCATCAGTTGTTCATGGGCGCCGATGCGGTAACTGTCGGTGGTAACCAGCGCAACATGACGCTGACCATGCCGCAGTACATAGCGCGCCGCCAGCTTGGCGATGCTGGTGGTCTTGCCCACGCCGGTGGACCCCACCAGCGCAACGATACCGCCCTTGTCCATAAAATCATTGTCGGCAACCGGCACACTGGCTGCCAGTTCCGCCATGGCCAGTTTCCAGGCATGTGCTTCGTCCCGTGCATGCACGGCAGGTGCAGAGATACGTTCAATCAGTTTGCTGCTGAGCTCCATACTGCCAAGACGTCGCATGACATCGGTATGCAGGGGCGCGCGGCGTTTCATATCGCCCCAGGCCAGGTGGGCCAGCTGGTCTTCCAGCAGACCGCGCAGCTGGCGGATTTCATCGCGCATGGCGACGATGGAAGGGTCCTGCGACCAGTCAATTGACGGTGGGGCTGCGGTGTGCTGCGTCACCGCTTCTGCACGCCGTGTGCAGGTGCCGGCAACGCTGTCGCTGACTGTGGCTGCTGCTTCGCCAGCCGTGTCCTGGTCCCGGGGTGCTTCAGGCTGCGCCGCTGTTGTGTCTGCTCCACCACCCAGCAAGGATTCGTCATAATCGACCGAGGCGATAATTTCGATGCCACCGTCGACCTGGCGGTTGGAGAGAATGACTGCATCGGGTCCCTGTTCTTCACGAACCAGGCGGATGGCCTGGCGCATGTCCGGTGCGAAAAATCGTTTCACCTTCATACCTGCACCTCGTCAATGTGTTTTGCCATCCACTCTGTATTCACGCGCCTGGTATCCTTGTTCATGTTGCCGTACTCCCCGCCTGAACACCGAGACTCGGTGTATCGGTTCCGATATTGGCAACAACCTTGATCTGTTTGTTGTCCGGTATCTCGTTATAGGCCAGCACATTCAGCATCGGGATGCTGTGGCGGACCAGTCGGGCCAGCCAGGCCCGTATCGCCGGTGTCACCAGCAGGATGGCCGGCTGTCCTGCCGACTCCTGCCGCTGCGCACTTTCCGCCAGCGACTGGTGCATTCGTTCGGCCAGGCCGGGTTCGATTCCGGCGCCACCTTCCGGGATAGCCTGAATCGAGGATTGCAATATCTGTTCCAGAGATGGATCCAGCGTAATGACCTGGAGTTCCGGCCCCATCCCGTTGATATGCTGGACAATTGAACGACCGAGCGAGACACGCACGGCTGCCGTCAAAGCGCCGGGATCTTGACTCCTGGCGCCGGCTTCGGCCAATGTCTCTGCGATAGTGCGTATATCCTTGACGGGGATGCGCTCTTCCAGGAGGTTTTGCAGCACCTTCAGCACAATGCCGATGGACAGCGTCTTGGGCACCAGATCCTCGACCAGTTTGGGAGCATTCTTTGCCAGCACATCGAGCAACTGCTGGACTTCCTCGTGGCCGATCAACTCATGGGCATGGCCCTGCAGCAACTCACTGAGATGCGTGGCCACGACCGTACTGGCATCGACCACGGTGTAACCCAGCGTGGTGGCATTGTCGCGCTCGGCGGGAGATATCCACACGGCTTCCAGGCCAAATGCCGGATCGCGTGTCTCTATGCCCTGCAGGGTGCCATACACCCGGCCCGGGTTGATGGCCAGTTCACGGTCCGGGTAAATCTCCGCCTCACCCACCGGTACACCCATCAATAGAATCCGATAAGCATTCGGGGCAAGCTCCAGGTTGTCGCGGATATGTACAGGCTGAATCAGGAAACCGAGCTCCTGTGACAGTTTCTTGCGCACGCCCTTGATGCGATCCATCATCTGCCCGCCCTGGGTACGGTCTACCAGCGGGATCAGGCGGTAGCCGACCTCGAGCCCGATGATGTCAACCGGTCCAACGTCTTCCCAGCTCAGGTCACGTGATTCTGATGGTGTTTCCTGTTCAACCGGGGCTTCCTCGGCCACCACAAGTTCCTGTTGCTGACGTTTCCAGGTGTAATACGCCCCGGCGCCGGCACCGATACCCAGTGTCAGGAAAGCAAAATTGGGCATACCGGGGATCAGCCCCATAAAGGTCATGATGCCGCCCACGACGCCCAGTACCATCGGGTTGCCAAACAACTGGCTCATCACCTGATCGGACATTTTTGTTTCGCCGGAAACGCGGGTCACGATAATGGCCGTCGCCGATGACAGCACCAGTGAAGGGATCTGGGCGACCAGACCATCACCAATGGTCAATAATGTGTAGTTGCGCAGTGCCTCGGATACCGGCAGGTCAAACTGCAGGGTCCCGATAGCCAGACCGCCAATGATATTGATGAACAGGATCAGGATGCCTGCAATGGCATCGCCACGAACAAACTTGGAAGCACCGTCCATGGCGCCGTAGAAGTCGGCTTCACGCGTCACTTCTTCCCGGCGCACACGCGCTTCCTCCTGGGTCAGCAGACCGGCATTCATGTCGGCATCGATGGCCATCTGCTTGCCGGGCATGGCATCAAGGGTGAATCGTGCACTGACTTCCGAGACACGCCCCGCACCCTTGGTGACCACCACAAAGTTAATGATCACCAGAATGGAAAACACCACCAGGCCGACGGCATAGTTACCACCCACCACAAAGTCACCGAATGACTCGATCACCTTGCCTGCCGCAGCGGTACCGGTATGGCCATTGAGCAGAACCACGCGGGTCGAGGCCACGTTGAGCGCAAGCCGCAACAGTGTCGATACCAGCAGGACAGTGGGGAAAATACCAAAATCAAGCGGCCGCAAGGCATACACGGTCACCATAAGGATTACCAGCGACAGTGTGATGTTGAAAGTAAAAAACATGTCCAGTGCAATTGGCGGCAGTGGCACTATGACCATCGCCAGCATCATGACCAGCAGCAGGGGTGCGCCGAGTCCGTTGCGTCCGATATCCCGCAGATTGAGAGTGGCTGCTTGAGTTGCCATGTCTAGTTACCTTCTGTTGTAGAGTCGGGATTGCTTTCATCACCGTTTGTGTTATCAGCCTGTCCAGGCCCCTGGAAGAAATCGTCCGGAACCGGGATATCGCCTGGCCGGTCAGGGACAGGTGCGCCATGCACACTGGCCTTCAGCTGGAAGATGTAGGCAAGAATCTGCGCTACGGCGAGGTACAACCCACCGGGTACTTCCTGGTCAATCTCTGTACTGTAATAAAGCGCACGCGCCAGTGGCGGTGCTTCAAACAGCGGCACCTTGTTGGCCACCGCCACGGTACGGATCTGGCTGGCAACCAGTTCCACGCCCTTGGCAACCACCAGCGGCGCAGCCATGGTTTTGGCGTCATAGCGTAGTGCAATGGCATAGTGGCTCGGGTTGGTGATAATGACATCGGCTTTAGGGACTTCCGCCATCATGCGACGCTGCGAAATCTCGCGCTGCATGTTGCGTATCCGTGACTTGACCTCGGGCTTGCCTTCTGTGTTCTTGTTCTCGTCCTTGAGTTCCTGGCGGGTCATCTTGAGGTTTCTGGAGTGATCCCACAGCTGGAACGGGATGTCGATGCCCGCGATCAGAAGCAGCGAGGCACTCAGCACAATGAAAGAATGGGTCAGAATCCGCCCTGTATGGCCGAGTGCATTTTCAATTGACTCTCGTCCCAGGCCCATCAGCTCCGGCAAATAGCCCATCAGCAACCAGGCACCTACACTGCCGATAAGAATAAATTTGGCCAACGCCTTGACCAGCTCAATCAAACCGCGCACAGCAAAGATGCGTTTCAAACCCGAGATCGGGTTCAGCTTGTCGAACTTGAATGCCAGTGACTCGGTACTGAAGTTCCACCCGCCCAGCGCAGCCGGCGCCGCGACAGCCGTAATCACCATAACCAGCATGAACGGCAGTAACAGCAAAATGCCCTGGTAGATACCTTGCTGAAGAACTTCCAGCATGGCCCAGGGATCAAAGGCCTTCTCCCGCTCGAAATCGAGCCCCAGGCTCATGATCTTGCCGAGTTCCACCACCATGGTTTCTCCCATCATCAGCAAGGTAATCGAAGCGATAAGCAGCATCGCCATGGTGGTCAGTTCCCTTGACCGGGGAACCTGGCCTTTGCCGCGCGCCTCCTCTCGTCGTTTGGGGGTCGCTTCTTCTGTTTTTTCCTGACCGTCCTCATTCTCGGCCACGCTAGCGTCCTCCGTGGCCGAAGCTGCTTGCCGCGCCAAAGGCGCCATCCATCAGGTGCTGCATCTGCGGCAACAGGTTGGATATGGCAAACATCAGCACAATGAAACCGAGTGTCAGGGTCACCGGGAAACCGACACCGAACACATTAAGCTGAGGTGCAGAACGACTGACCACACCAAAAGACAGGTTAACCAGCAGGATGGATGCCACCGCCGGCAAGGCCACCAGCATGGCATCGGCGAACATGCGTGTTCCCCAGGACGCGACACTACGAATTTCTTCACGTGTGAGACTGTCCGTACCAATCGGCAAAGACTGGAAACTGTCCGCAAGGATGCGGATCAGCGCAAGGTGCCCGTTCAGGGCGAGAAACAGTAGTGTAGCCAGCACAACATAGTATTGACCGATGACCGGCACATTGACGCCGTTTTGCGGATCGACCATTTGCGCAAACCCCAGCCCCATGCCCATGGCAATGGTTTGCCCGGCGATAACCAGCGTGGCGAATACCAGTTGCAGGCTGAAACCGATGGCCATACCAATCAGCATCTGTTGCACGGTAACCAGTACACCGGATGCCGACAGGGGATCGGCAACGGGAACAGGCGGAATTAACGGGATAATGATCCAGGTCATCAGCAGGGCAATCACCAGACGGACCCGTACAGGCACCATGCGTGCACCAAAAATCGGTGCAATCGTCAGCATGGCTGCGATGCGCACGAAAGGCCAGAATAAGGTGGCAATCCAGGTTGATATGTCTGCAGTGGTGAACAGCATCACGATGATCCCGTTCAGCCGATTCTGTCCGGGATGCTCTCGATAATGCCGGTGGCAAAATCGAGCAAGGCGCTTAGCATGGAGGGCCCGGCAAACATCAGCACGACCACCACAATGGCCAGCTTGGGCACGAAAGTCAGTGTCATTTCGTTGATCTGTGTAGCGGCCTGGATCATACCGACCAGTAAACCGACCACCAGCGCCGAGAGTAATAATGGTGCAGCCAGTGTAGCCGTGATAACCATGGTCTGGGTGCCAACTTCAATAACGGTTTCCGGTGTCATATTTTTCTACTCCGGGTCAGACGACGAAACTCGCCGCCAGTGTGCCCATGATCAACGACCACCCGTCAATAAGGACAAACAGCATGATCTTGAAAGGAAGGGAAATAATCATCGGCGACAGCATCATCATGCCCATCGACATCAGCAGGGTTGCCACCACCAGATCGATGACCA
This sequence comes from Thiogranum sp., assembly GCF_058323355.1. Taxonomy (NCBI): domain Bacteria; kingdom Pseudomonadati; phylum Pseudomonadota; class Gammaproteobacteria; order Chromatiales; family Ectothiorhodospiraceae; genus Thiogranum; species Thiogranum sp. The sequence continues at coordinate 1,996 of NZ_JBTTIO010000002.1, read as the reverse complement.
GGAACGGTATCAGTACAAGAAAGCCGATCTGGAAGGCTGTCTTCAGTTCGCTGGTCACAAAAGCCGGCATCAGCAAGGTAAACGGAACATCATCAGGTGTTTCAAATTCGCCACTGCGTGAAATATCCGAGAACAGCATCAGATCCTCGTCACGTGTCTGTGCAAGCATGAAGCCACGCAGAGGTATTGCGGCTTTCTGTAATGCCTCGTTGGCGGGAATCTGTTCTTCCAGGTAAGGTTCGACTGCATCGTCATAGATGTTGTCGAATACCGGCATCATGATGAACAGGCTGAGGAACAGCGCCAGCCCGATCAACACCTGGTTGGATGGCGATGACTGTGTACCCAGCGCCTGGCGCAGTATGCCCAGCACAATGAGAATACGGACAAAAGAAGTCATCATCATCAATGCGGCGGGCAACAGGCTGAGCGCTGTCATGAATGCCAGCACCTGCAGGGTAACGGAATAGGTTTCGCCACCATTGCCGGCCGGCTCGACCGTCAGGGCGGCAAAGCCGGGGGCGGCAGACACCAGTGAAGGCAGGCTCATCAACAGGGAAAGCAGTAGCGCGAATCGAAGCTTCATTTTGCACCACCCTTACCCATCATGCGCCCGAGCTGGTCGGCAAATCCGCCGCCCGCCGGATGATCATGCGCTTCAAGCGGTTCATCGAGTACATGAAGTGTCTGTATACGACCGGGGGCCACGCCGACCAGCAGCTGTGTTTCACCGACCTGTAACAACACGACGCGTTCACGTGTCCCCATTGACAGGCCACCGAGGATTTTCAGGCCGCCACCGGCAGCCATCTGGAATTTACCCGTGCGCTTCAATATCCACGCCAGCCCCACAATGACACCAAGTACCACAATCATTCCCAGCGTCAGCTGCCACAGGTTGCTCAGTGCCAGGGGATCTGAACCAGAGGCAGGTGATGCACTACCGGCCTCCTCCGCAGCACGGGCTGATGTGCTTGCCAATAGACCCGCCAGCACAAGTATCCTGCTCTGCATGGTTTGAAACATCCGTTAAATCCTACCTGAGCTTCTTGACCCGCTCGGCGGGGCTGATGACATCCGTCAGACGGATACCGAACTTCTCGTTGACGACAACAACCTCACCGTGCGCAACCAGGGTGCCGTTGACCAGTACATCCATGGGCTCACCGGCCAGTCTGTCCAGTTCCACCACGGAACCCTGGTTCAACTGCAACAGGTTGCGAATACTGATATGCGTGCGTCCGATTTCCATGGAGATAGTGACCGGGATATCCAGAATGACATCCATATTGGCTTCATCGCCGGCCGGCCCGCCCGAGGTGTCTTCGAGATTATCGAACTCGGCCGCGGCCGAATCCTCGCCGCCTTCCGCTTCTGCAACAGCCTGTTCCGCCATGGCATCAGCCCAGTCGTCAGTTGCTTCCGTTTCCTGGCTTTCGTTTTCTTCACTCATTGGCCTCTCCCGCTGCCACTTGCCTAATCGATTCGATCAGGAATAATTTTTTCAACAATCTTGATGGCCCGGCTTCCATTATGGTTACCATACTTGCCACGAAATACCGGTGTCTGTTCTGCTTCCAGTGTCACCAGTTCCGGCAGGTCGACGGGAATCACATCACCGGCCCGCAGGCTGTTGACCTCGCGTAACGACAACGATGTCTCCAGAAGCGTTGAGCTCAATTCAACCCTGGCTTCCTTCATTTCCTCGCGGATGGCACGCGTCCAGCGTTCGTCGCGATCCGAGCGATCACTCTGCACACCGGCATCGAGCAGGTCGCGGATCGGTTCCACCATTGAATAGGGCATGGTGACGTGGAGGTCACCACCGCCACCTTCGAGTTCGACAGCGGCTATATCATCGAGGTGCCGGCCTCGGGCGGGACGGGGATCGCGGATCAAGAGACGTTTGTGGTGGATTTCGACGGCGCCGGGATCAATCCGCCGGTCACGTTCGAGTTCGACAAGTTCGGCGACTTCATCGACGTGGACGGCACGA